>JAPFCO010000219.1 GCA_026169505.1 Pseudogracilibacillus sp. | reverse complement strand
GAAGAAAACCAAATATTTAGTCTAGACGATTTTACTTTTGATACAGAATAAATCTCAAATGAACCAGTAAAAACGATCACCTAATTAAAGGAGATCGTTTTTTGTCATACGATGTTTAAATTAATTTCTGCAAAGTTCCATTCTCATTTCTCTAAGGTGCTCGTCCTCCCGTAAATAAACGAATGATTAGTACAATGAGCGCTATTACTAGAAGTATATGCACAAGATTCCCGGCAATTTCAAACGAAAATCCTAAGATCCATAATATAATTAGGATTCCTATTAATGTCCAAAGCATATAGAGAGCCCCCTTTCTGGGTTATACTCTTATATTCCTCCTAAATTTAATTTTTAAACATTTTTCAAACTTTTCTCTAAAAATTTCCAATAACAAAAAGCTTCCATTTCAGTGAAATGATCCCACTAAAATGAAGGCTTTTATTTCTATCATTTATTTTGAAACATGTTTTGTGTAGTCTGCTAAAAGTCTTGCACCGAATCCAGTAGCAGAGTTACCATAGTATCCTGCTGCTTTACTTTCCATTACTCCCGCCATATCAATATGAAGCCATTTTGATTCTTCTGGCACGAAACGACGTAAAAACAATGCAGCTGTGATGGAACCACCTTCACCCTGGTTACTAATGTTCTTGAAGTCTGCATAATCGCTCTTCAATGTTGCGTCATATTCCTCGATTAATGGCATTGGCCATACGAAATCACCACTTTCTTCGCCAACTTGTTTCATTTCCGCCATCAATGCTTCTTCACCAAAAACACCGCCCATTTTTGGCCCCAAAGCAACGGCGATCGCCCCTGTTAATGTGGCAATATCGACGATATATTTCGCTTGTAACTCGCCTGCACGAATTAAGCCATCCGCTAAAATGAGTCGCCCTTCAGCGTCTGTATTACCTACTTGAACGGTTTTACCATTCTTATATGTAATCACATCTCCTGGCAAAATTGAATGTTTGTCTGGCATATTTTCGACCGTTTGAATGAGCCCAACGACGTTGACGTCCGCATTTGCTTCTGCTAATAATTTTACAGCGCCTGCAACTGCAGCTGCACCACCCATATCCATACGCATATCACTTAAGTCGCGTCCAGATTTCAAACTAATGCCGCCGGTATCAAATGTAACACCTTTCCCGACAAGTGCTACTAATGGTTTGGATGCGTCACCTTCATAATGTAATTCGATAAAAGCTGGATCGTATTTACTTCCACGGTTCACTGCTAATAAACCGTTCATTTCCATTTCTTCTAATGCAATTTTATCATGCACGACAACATTCACATCGGTGTTTTCAAATTCATCCGCTAAAATGGTTGGGAATGTTTCTGGATTTAATGTGCTTGGTAACTCATTCATTAAATCCCGTGAGAAACTCATAGCTGCTGCACGAATCTCCCCTGCTGCCACCTCATTTTTTACTACTGCTTCATTCATAAAAGTTAGCTTCGTTTGAAGCGTTTTTTTCGTTTTATATCTTTCGAATTGATAAGCTCCCAAATACCAACCTTCAACAAAAGCAACGACTACTTCTTGAGCATCTAATCCGACAAAAAACGTTTGTAATTTTTGTTCATTTAGATAAATTTCCTCAATTTTACGTTTTTGGATGTCTCTTGCAATATTTCCTGCGATCATGCGAACTTTTTCTAGTGATTGTTTCGCTTCATCAACTTCTTTCACGACAAATTGTAATTCACCATTAATAAAGACTGGACTAAAATCGCCAGTACTGCTTTTAATAAAATCTTGTGCTTCTACTTGGTCTGTTCCAAAAACAATGGATACTTTTTGACTCATATACCTTTCCTCCATTCAATTACTATCTTAGAAAAATTGGTTGTACTTATGTCGTAAGAAAGTGATTATACTTTCTTACCTAGTCAAATTATCGCTTACATTCACACTTTTCGCAAAGATTCACTACAACGTATATACGACTATTTCGTTCATATGGTAGGATAAATGAAGGAGGGATGCCAAATGAAAATAATCACAGATCAACTTGGACGCACTGTCACGTACCACTTTCCACCGCAACGAATTATATCTTTTGCTCCAGCAATCACAGAAACAATGTTTCGTTTAAATTTACAAGAGAAAATCGTTGGTCGCACTCGCTTTTGTGTCCACCCAAAAGGGATTGTTGAACATGCTGTGAATGTCGGTGGGACAAAAGATGTAAAAATGGACCGGGTTCATGACTTACAGCCAGATCTCATCATTGTGGAAAAGGAAGAAAACACGAAAGAGATGGTTGCACAATTAGAACATTATTATCCGGTGTATGCTTTTGAAATCCAAACAGTACCCGATGCTCTGCAGATGATTGTTGATCTCGGTGAAATTGTTGATCGAGTCCAGCAAGCGAATGCTTTAGTCCAACGGATTAACAAATCTTTTGCTGCATTTCCACGAATATATGAAGGAAAGCGTGTTGCTTATGTCATTTGGCAAGATCCATATATGGTTGTTGGAAAAAATACGTACATCCAATCCTTATTAGAAAAACTAGGATTCATTAACCCTTTTGCAATGATGGATGGACGTTATCCAACTGTGAAGCCAGAAGATTTTCAACAAGCTCAGCTAGATTATGTTCTTCTAGCAACAGAACCATTTCCATTCCGAGAAGTGCATCTTTCCACTTTTGCAAATCTTACCCCTGAAGCAACAATCAAGATAGTTGATGGAGAAATGTTTTGGTATGGTGTGAAAATGCTTGAAGCTGTCCCTTATTTTCAAACACATTTACAACGCTAACAAAAAGAGAGTTGCCATGGATTATGACAGCTCTCTTTTTGTATTCTATCCTACCAACGGATCGGCGAATTGACTATTATATAGTTCTGCATAAAATCCGCCTTGCTCCATTAAATTTGTATGTGTTCCTTGTTCAATAATTGCTCCTTGATCCATCACTAAAATAAGATCCGCATCTTGGATTGTTGACAGACGATGAGCAATCACAAAACTTGTCCGGTCTTTCATCAACTCTCCCATTGCTTGCTGGATTAAGATTTCTGTTCGTGTATCTACACTTGATGTTGCTTCATCGAGAATCATCATTGGCGAATCAGCTAACATTGCACGAGCAATCGTCAATAATTGTTTTTGACCTTGTGAAATATTCGATGCTTCTTCATTTAACACCGTATCATAACCATCTGGTAATGTTTGAATGAAATGATCCACACGTGCCGCTTTTGCCGCCGCAAAGATAGCTTCGTCCGTTGCATCTGTTTTACCATAGGCTATATTATCTTTAATCGTTCCTTTAAATAACCATGTGTCTTGTAATACAATCCCAAACGCTTGGCGTAGAGTTGCCCGATTCATTTTGCGAATATCAAAGCCATCAATTGTAATACTACATTCTTTTACATCATAAAAACGCATCAATAAATTAATTAACGTCGTTTTTCCTGCTCCAGTCGGACCGACAATTGCAATCGTACTACCTAATGCCGCTTCTAAGTTTATATTTTCCATTAATAACGTAACATCATAACCAAAGTCAACATGGTTAAACCGAACAGCACCATTAATATCTGGCATTTGAACCGGATCTTCGACTGGCTCTTCTTCGTCCTCATCTAATAATTCAAAAACACGTTCCGCCGCCGCAATCGTGGATTGAATAATGTTTGCGATATTTGCCGTTTGTGAAATTGGTTGTGAAAATTGTCTTGTGTACGTAATAAACGCTTGAATATCACCGATTGTAATTGCACGCTGAGTGACTAAAATTCCTCCAATAATACTAATTAACACATAACTGATATTGCCGATAAACGACATTAATGGCATAATAATTCCCGAAATAAACTGTGCACGTCGTCCTGCATCGTATAATTCCTCATTCACTTCTGAAAATTCATCAAGTGAATCCGCTTCCTGACCGAATGCCTTGACGATTTGATGTCCTGTATACATCTCTTCAATATGACCATTTAAGCTTCCTAATGTCCGTTGTTGCTCACTGAAATGTTTTTGTGATCTTTTAATTAACGGTTTAATGACAAAAATGGATAACGGAATACTAACAACAGCTATGACAGTCAATAACGGACTGATCCATAACATCATAATGATAATTCCAATGATCGTCACAAAAGAGGTAATAAATTGCGTCATACTCTGTTGTAATGTCGTTGCAATCGTATCAATATCATTAGTGACCCGACTTAATATATCACCATGTGAGCGTCCATCAAAATACGCTAATGGTAAATGATTCATTTTTTCAAACACATTTTCCCGAAGGTCATAAACTGTTCTTTGAGCAACTGCTGCCATCATATACTGTTGAATAAATTGAAACAGACTAGCGAAGACATATAATCCTGCTAATACAAGCAATAATTGACCTACCTTAGGAAAGTCGATTGCAGCATCTGCGATCCCTTGCATTTTAGCATGAGCACCTTCGAATAATACAGTAATCGTTTGCCCCATAACAGCTGGACCTAGCACATTAAAGGCTGTTCCTAACACTGCGGCAATAAACACAATAATCAAACTAACCTGACGTGGACGTAAATAAGCTAATAACCGACGAAATGTACCTTTGAAGTTTTTAGGCTTTTCAAGACCTACATGCATTCCTCCATGACCACGAGCTGCTTGTTCTTTATTATCTTTTTTGCTCATGCAATCTCCCCCTCTCCAAATTGGGAAGTAACAATTTCCTGATACACTTGATTCGACTCCAATAACTCATCATGTGTTCCAACCCCGACCATTTCCCCTTTATCCATCACGATAATTTGGTCTGCTTCCATAATCGTACTCACACGCTGAGCAACAATGAGCATCGTCGCCTGTTCTGTTTCTTCTTTTAATGCCATTCGTAATTGTCGATCCGTTTTATAATCTAACGCTGAAAAACTGTCATCAAAAACATAAATATCTGGACGCCGTATTAATGCTCTTGCTATTGACAAGCGTTGTTTTTGGCCTCCCGATAAATTAACCCCACCTTGTTCGATATACGTGTCGTATCCGTTTGGTAATTTATCAATAAATTCCTTTGCTTGCGCTACTTCTGCCGCATGATATATTTCCTCATCTGTAGCATCTGTTTTTCCAAAACGGATATTCTCAGCAATCGTCCCTGAAAAAAGCAATGCTTGCTGTGACACGAGGCCAATTCGTTCTCGGACATCTGTTACATCTGCTTCTGTTACCTTTACACCATTAATTAAAATCGAACCTGAAGTAACCTCATAAAATCTTGGAATGAGATTGATCAACGTTGATTTCCCTGATCCAGTCCCACCGATAATTGCTGTTACTTGACCCGGTTCAGTGGTAAACGAGATATTTTTTAAAGCTGGCTCTTCTGCACCAGGATAATGAAATGTTACCTGATCAAACTGAAGGCTTCCTCGTTGTTGTGATAGATCCTTTTCACCTTGTGTTAATGGAGCTAATTCTAACTCTAATACTTCTTGAATTCTTGCTGCCGAAACACTTGCTCGCGGTAAAATAACAAACATCATCGATGCCATCATTAAGGCAAACATAATGAGCATAACATATTGAATAAATGCCATTAAATCTCCAATTTGCATATTACCTGTATCGATCCTAAAACCACCAAACCAAATAATAAACACTGTTGTCATATTCATTAATAACATCATTAGTGGCATCGTAAACGCCATTAAACGATTTACTTTAATTGATACATTCGTTAAATCTAAGTTTGCTACGTTCAACCGTTCCTTTTCCTCCGGTTCTTTCGCAAAGGATCGAATGACACGGATTCCCGTTAGATTTTCACGGAAAACTAAATTTAATCGATCTAACTTTTTCTGAACCGCTTTAAAAAGTGGATACCCTTTTTTCAATATAATGAAAATCGTTACGATAATAAATGGAATCGCAATAAAAATAACGAGTGATAACTTCGCGTCCTTAGATAATGCCATGATTAATCCACCAATAAGCATAAATGGTGCAGTTAAAAACATTCTTAACACCATGATTGCTGCCTGTTGAAGCTGTGTTACATCATTTGTTGTTCTTGTAATTAATGAAGCTGTGCCAACTTTATCAAATTCATGTAACGAAAAATCACTCACATGAGTAAATACATCGCGACGAATATCGCGTCCCATTCCCATCGCAACTTTAGATGAATAATGACTAATTAAAACAGACATTACTACCCCAATAGCCGCAACGACTAACATCCAAAAACCTATCTTCCATATATACGGGATATCCCCTGCTACAACTCCATTATCAACAATATCGCCCATTAAGGTTGGTAAATATAATTGGGATAATGATTGAATAAAGATAAGTAAAAAAACAAGGAGTACGACCCATTTATATGTTAGTAAATACGTACCAACTTTACGCATATCATTCACCTCTAATCTTATTTAACCCTTTATTTCATTGTTTATTCATAATTATAAAAAAAGCCATGGCGATAAATTCGCATGATAAAATCGAGTCATATAAATAATTCCAATGACCACAATGAAATAAATACTCTATATATCTTATCACATCCTAAAATAAACCGTTGACTGAATCCTCCATTACAAAGTGAAAAATCGCTCCAGTATAATTCTGAAGCGATCTGACAGTTAACTTTATTTATGAAACAGCTTGTTTACTATGTTGTTCTAAAAATTTCCTAGAATAGTGAATGATGTTTTCCTGATCATTATCCATTGATGCTACATGGTATGAATTCTCTAACGTTATAAGTTGTTTCGTATTGGAACGTACCTTGTTGACGATATACTCTGTGTTTGTCGGTGGTACTACATGGTCTACCATGGATTTCATCGCAATAATAGGTTGTTTAATATCTGTTAAAACAGTCACTGTTTCCTCCATTAATTGTTGTAATTGGTGAATTGCTTTTAATGGGGTATGGTCATACGTAATTTCATACACATTTTCTGCCTTTATATCTGGTTTTCCTTCAGCGATAAAGCGAGGTGCGGTTTGATTCCGATAGATATCAAATGATGGAATAGTTAAAGCCGAGTTAATTAATATAAGTCCTGCAATTTCCTCGTACTTCTTAGCTAGTTGTAAAGCTAAAGTGCCCCCCATAGATTGTCCAAGTACAAAAATAGTCGAACAATAAGCTTGTAATTCGTCATAGCCTTCTTCTAATGAACGAAACCAATCTTCCTTCGTACAATCTTCTAAATCGTTGTAATGAGTACCATGCCCTTTTAAGCGAGGAGCTAAGACAGTAAAACCTAATTGTGCAAATCCTTCTCCAATTGCACGAACACTTTGCGGTGTCCCAGCAAATCCATGTGAGATAAGAATTCCTATCTCATTCCCTTTCATAAAAAAGCTTTCGGCCCCTGGTATAACTGGATATTGTTCTTTCATGTCAAACATCCTTTCATATATATCATTATTCACATTAATTTAGTTGGTTTAATAGTTAAAAAAATATTATTTGATTATAATCTCAACGAACCTAACCCCGTATGTGGATGGCTAGTTGCTAAAAAACGTTTTAATTGTCGCTCTAATTTCGTAATTGGTAGATCAAATAAACGTTGATCTGTTTCATTATAAATATGCAAATAAACTAAAGTATTGACTACATGTTCACGGCGGCGTGCATCTTTTACCTCAATCGTTTCAATTGTACTATTCATCTTCAACACTCCTAGTCTTTTTCATTGTATTTATTATATACCAATCAATCCCCATATGTCAACTATGAATTAAAACACAATAGAAGCTGCTCTACCAAAAGGTAAAACAGCTTCATTGTTTACTTATTTTTGTAGTTTCTTTAATTTAAATGGTGCATAAATTAATGCGAGGATTAAGAACAGTCCTAAATAACCAATTGTTGAGTAGAATTTAGCGACTAAGTCTGTAAATCCAACAAAACTAGCAATAAATCCTACAACACCCGTAATGACTGTTGCAACTACAAAGCGTTTTGTTTCTGGCTCAAAGAAACGAGCCACGAATCCATAAAACATACTTACCGCCGTATTGAAAATCATTCCAAACAAGACGATAGAAAAGATGAATCCTAAGCCTGGACCAATGGCATCGACAATTTTCAGTAAAGGCATATCATATGCTGCAACAATATCTACTTTAGAGAATATTGCTAAATGAGATAAAATAATTAGTACACCAATTCCAAGTCCACCAACAAGGCCACCTAAAGCAGCAATGCGTTC
>JAPFCO010000183.1 GCA_026169505.1 Pseudogracilibacillus sp. | reverse complement strand
TCTCGGTATGTTTCTTCTAATTCAGGTAATGCTTGAATTAATCGTTCCGTGATATTTTGAAACTCTAGCATAAACTACACGTCTCCAATTATAAGTTGATTTTCAAAAGTAACTATATTTACTTGGATTGATTCTAATACTCTTTTTTGTCTCATATATACTTGATTGATTTCTTTATTAATCATAATATTATATTGTTGCTGGATGAATGAACATTGCGTCATTAATTCATCTAATTTCATTTCTACTTGTTTTATATTAACATAATCTACTTCCGACTCGTACATCGAATAAAACATCTTTGATTCACCTCATTATTTTTTAGTCGTTATAAGCATATTCGGGATGACAGTAGAATATCCTTCTACAACGACAAAACGTATATACAATCGACAAAATATGAGGTAGTTCGAAATAGCTAATATATGTCTGAAATGTGAATTCTCATCAATTTCTAATGTGTCTTTTCATTATACCATGTTTCTTAGTCTATTTTAATCGGTATAATGGAGAAGATGGAGATATTATTGTTCATTTTACAAATAAATATTATAATATATAGATAGGAGGAGGTTTGGCATGCGTTATCCAAGTGGAACAAAAAGCAATCAATCGGATAAACATCTCCCTTCATCTAAAACAAACGACACCTATAGTAACCGCGGTATGTCGTTAGAAGAGGATATCCATCAAACGAATCAATTTTATTTAGAAACAAATAAAGCGGTGATTCATAAAAAACCAACGCCGATTCAAATTGTGAAGGTACACTATCCGAAGCGAAGTGCCGCAGTCATAACTGAAGGATATTTTCAGGCGAAATCAACAACAGATTTTAATGGCTTATATCGAAGCAAACATATTGATTTTGAAGCGAAAGAAACGAAGAATAAAACCTTATTTCCATTAGCTAATATACATGAACATCAATTTATTCATATGCAATCGATCTTAAATCATGGTGGTATTTGTTTCTTTATTATTCGCTTTACCGTTTTTGACGAAATATATTTTGTTCCTGCAAAAATTGTTTTATCGTATTGGGAACTTATGAAACTAGATGGAAGGAAATCAATTCCATATGATGTGATTCAAAGCGAGGGATACTTAATTCCTTTTAAGTATCAAATTAGAGTTGACTATCTCAAAATAGTCGATCAACTCTATTTTTAGAATGGAGGAAATTTTTTATGGCAACAGATAAATCTAGGACAGCTAGAAAACAACAGAAAAGAAAACAAAATGCTAAACAGAAAGATAAACAGAAAAAACCAGTATGGAAAAGGGTGTTTAAAGCCTTTTTATTATTCTTTTTAATGATCGGACTTATTGGAATCGGTGTTTTCGCCTATTTCATCGCAACTGCACCTAAATTAGATGTAGATAAATTAGATGTTGCTTATGGATCTACTTTTTATGATCAAGATGGAGATGCTTTTGCAGAATTATTCGAGGAAAATCGGGTGAAAGTAGAATATGATGATATTCCAGATGTATTAATTGATGCGATAGTCGCAACAGAAGATTCACGCTTCTTTGAACACCCTGGAATTGATATTAGGCGAATCGGAGGCGCTATCCAAGCAAATATTACAAGAGGCTTTGGTTCAGAAGGTGCCAGTACGATCACCCAACAAGTAGTAGAAAATATGTTTCTAACGCCTGAAAAGACAATTAAATTGAAGGTGCAGGAACAATGGCTTGCTTTAAAGCTAGAACGAGAATTTACGAAAGAACAAATAATGGAAATGTATGTAAATAAAATATTTTATGGAAGTAATGCGCATGGTGTTGCCAAAGCATCAGAAGTATATTTTGATAAAGAAGATTTACATGAATTAACACTGGTCGAAGCAGCGATGTTAGCCGGCTTGCCACAACGACCAACTGCTTATAATCCATTTCAAAATCCAGATTTAATGAAAGGACGTGTAGATACTGTATTAACATTAATGGAACGACATGATAAAATCACCGCTGAAGAAGCGGCTGAAGCTAGAGATATCGAGATCGAAAGTGTGTTAACAGATAAACAACCTGAATCATTTACACATGATGCATTTGTTCAACAAGCACAAAAGGAATTAGAAGAAAAATTAGATGGAATCGATATTCATACAGCAGGACTAAAGGTTCACACGACTTTAGATACGGATGCGCAAGAACATGTTGAATTTTTATTAACAGATAGTGATGAGAATCCGATTCCATATCCTGATGAAGAAATGCTTGCAGGTATGTCAATTGTCGATACAAAGACGGGCGCCATTCGAGCCATTGGTGGTAGTAGAAATCGTGATACAGCATTTGGTTCAAACTACGGTATTGACGCAAATCGTCATCCAGGTTCTACTGTAAAACCAATTACTGCTTATGGACCAGCAATTGAATATAATCAATTATCTACTTATCATCAAATTGATGATGATGCACCATATGATTTTGGTAATGGTACAATTCCGAACTGGAATCGTCAATACCAAGGTTGGATGTCGATGCGTTACGCACTTGAACAGTCGTTGAACGTTCCAGCCTTAAAAACATTAGAAGAAACTGGCTATGATCAAGCACAAGAATTCTCAGAGAATTTAGGGTTAGAATTTTATGAAGATCGAATGTTAGTTGGAGATGCAATTGGAAGTACCGAATCAACTGCCTCCCCTCTCCAGTTAGCTGGTGCATTTTCTGCCTTTGGAAATGATGGGATTTATACAGAACCATATGCAGTGACGAAAGTAGAATTCCCTGATGGCTCTGTCGTTGACCTTACTCCAGAATCAGAAGCAGTTATGTCTGACTATACGGCATATATGATTACAGATATGTTAAAAGGTGTACTTACTAGTGGAACTGGAACAAATGCGAACATTCCGGAACTACCGGTTGCAGGTAAAACAGGTTCAACAAACCCACAAGGTGAATCTGGAGTCAATAACTCATGGTTTGCTGGTTATACTAGCAATTATTCAATTGCTATTTGGACTGGATACCAAGAAAACAATCGGACATTCGAACAAACACAAATTCCTCACGCCTTATTTACGAATACGATGCGTGAAATTTCTAAAGATGTGGAAACAGCTGATTTTGAAAAGCCTGACTCAGTAGTGGAAGTAGATATTGTTAAAGGATCTAATCCACCTGCAATACCAAGTGGTAACACATCTTCAGACAATATCGTAACGGAACTTTTTGTAAAAGGAACTGAACCTACAAATGTCTCAGAAGAGGTTGATGAACTTGCTTCTGTAAGTAACTTATCAGCTACTTATAATGAAGATGATGAGTCTATTGATGCTAGTTGGAGTTATGATGATGAAGCTGATGTATCGTTTGAAGTATCCTATAAAGTAGATGATGGTGATTATCAATCATTAACGACGACAGAAGATACAGAAGTAAATATTAGTTCGCTTGAAGATGGTGGAACTTATACAATTCAAGTAATTGCAGTAAGTAATGAAGATAATAGTCTCAAGAGTGCTGCAGAAACGGCATCTGTCATAATAAATGAAGAAGATGACGAAGATATTCCAGCTGTAGAAGGATTAACAGCAACTTATAATGATTCAAATCAATCATTAGATGTGACCTGGCAGTATAATGGACCATCTGCAGATTTTGAGGTTACTATTAATGGAGATGCTCAAACCGTTCAAGCGCAAAACATCCAAGTAAATGGCGTGTCACCCGGTAATACCTATAATATAACCGTCATTCCGATTGTTGATGATGAACGTGGTCCTCCAAGTGAAACATCCATCACTATCGAGGAGGAAGAAGAAGAGCAAGAACAAGAAGAAGAGGAAAATGAAGAAGAACAAGAAGATGAAGAACCAAACGAGGAAGAACAGGAAGAAGAGCAAGAGGAAGAAAATGAGGAAGAACAAGAAGAAGAACCAAACGAGGATGAAGAAGAACCAGATACTGAATAGGCATATTAAAAAAACTGTCAACTAGTTGACAGTTTTTTGTTGTTTTTCTAATTTACGCATGCGCTTTTTACCTTCACGACAAACAATTAATAAAGGACATTCACCACAATTTGGTCTTTGTGATTTACAATGATACCTACCGAAGAAGATTAATCTATGATGTGTATCACTCCACTCTTCCTGCGGTATTTTTTTCATCAGTGTCTCTTCTACTTGCATAACTGAATCTTTCCATCGACAAAACCCTAATCTTTTGGCGACTCGTTCAACATGTGTATCAACTGCAATAGCAGGTTCGCCAAATGCAACTGACATGACGACATTGGCAGTTTTACGACCAACTCCAGCTAATTGCATTAGTTCCTCACGAGTTTTAGGTACTACACCCTCAAAATCATCTAACAATGTTCTGCATAACTTTTGAATGTTATTTGCTTTCGTTCGATATAAACCAATGGAGCGAATATCTTGTTGTAACTCTTCTAAAGATACTGCCAAATAATCTTCTGGGGTGCTATATTTTTGAAATAAATCTGCTGTCACGCGATTGACATTCACATCGGTAGTTTGTGCAGATAGTAAAGTAGCAATAACTAATTCAAAAGGATTTTTATGGATGAGTTCACAATGTGCATCTGGAAACATTTCTGTCATTTGATCCAAACAAAATCTTATGTCTTTCTTCGTTAACATGTTCTTATTCTTCTCCTTTTAGCCAATTAAAATATACAGATGTATCTTTCTTCTCTGGTTTAGATTGTTGCTTGATAGGTTGTTTTCTAAATTGTCTACTTGATTCGCGGGCTTGTTCTACAGAATGAATCCCTTTTCGTTTCCATTCTCTTAAAATACGATCAATATATTTAAAATTTAATTTACCCATTAAAACAGATTCTCTTAAAGCAGCTTTAATTAGAGCTGGTGACATATCATCTTCATCTAACCATGCATTAATTGTTTCAATCTCAAACGGTGATAGTGGCCTCCCAAACTCTTGTTCAAACAAGATGAATATTGTTCCTTCATGATTTTCAATCTGTGGCTTTTCTTTATGGGCTACAAATAACTTTTCCCATAAAGGATCTAAACTGTATGCCTCACTTAATTGATTCTGTTCATTTCGTAGTTCTTTAATTTCAAGGATGTCTTTCTGAATTAATGTACGTAAATGGTCTAAAAGTTGATTTTCAGAAATCGTCATATACTCACATATTTCTTGCGGTGTAGGAAAATCATTGTCGGCCTGTAAAAAATGGTGGATCTGTATTAATATCATGACATCTATTTCATGCAAACCTAGTTGTTTATATTGGGTTAATAACTGTGTAGGTATTGGCATTTGTTGTTGAAGCAATTGTTGAAATGAGAATGGACTCGACATGTTCGGTTACACCTCTCCTTCTAATTTATTATATCATGAATATAACATCGTCATCATGATAAAATTTGATTTGTTTCAATGCAATAATAAAAATCCCTTATTTTTCAATAAGGAATTTTTATCTTTATATATCACTGATTACTTTTTACAAATCGCTTTATTCTTGTAGCAGCTTCGATTAATACATCCATTGATGTTGCATAAGATAAACGAACATGATCTGGATTACCAAAACCTGAACCTGGTATAAGCGCTACTTTTTCTTCTTCTAATAATGCTGTAACCCATTCATCTACCGTATTAAAGCCATTTAAGATAGCAGTTTCTTTTACATTCGGAAAAATATAAAAGGCGCCATTCGGCTTTTCACATTTAACTCCTGGAATTGCCTTTATTAATTCATAGAATGTATCTAATCTTTCCGTAAAGACATGTTTCATTTCTTTAAAAATACGATCGTTTTCTGTTTGATTATGATACGCTTCTAAAGCCGCATATTGAGCAATTGTCGTCGGGTTTGAGGTTGCGTGTGAGGCGAGATTAGTCATTGCCTTGATGATCATTTGAGGTCCCACTGCGTAACCTATTCTCCAACCTGTCATTGCATGTGACTTACTTACGCCGTTAATGACGATTGTCTGTGCTTTTAGTTCAGCTGACAAAGCGGCAATAGAAATATGTGGTTCTTCCGTATAAATTAATTTTTCATAAATTTCATCTGAGATTATGATGATATTATGTTGTAAACAAACTTCTCCTAGTATTGCTAACTCTTCTTTAGAATACATCATTCCCGTTGGATTGCTCGGAGAATTAATGATAAGTGCTTTTGTTCGATCTGTAATAACACTTTCTAATTGCTCTTTTGTTATTTTAAAATTATTCTCTTCAAGCCCATCAACAAATACTGGTTCACCACCAGCTATTTTTACATGCTCTGGATAACTCACCCAATACGGGGTCGGAATAACTACTTCATCCCCTTTATTAATTATAGCTTGAAATACAGCATATAAGGCAAATTTAGCTCCAGTTGTAACAATAACTTCATCTGGATGATAAACTAAATTATTGTCCACCTTAAACTTATCTATGATAGCTTGTTTTAATTCGATAATGCCACCAGATGGAGTATATTTCGTATTTCCGGCTTGCATAGCTTGCATTGCTGCATCCAAAATATAAGTCGGTGTGTTGAAATCCGGTTCACCCACACCTAAACTAATAACATCATATCCTAAAGCTTGTAATTCTTTTGCTTTAGCAGAGATGGCAAGTGTCGAAGAAGGAGTTAAAGCTTTTACTCTGTCTGATAACTCTATTTTTGTTTGAATTGCTTCAACCATTCAATGATCAGCCCTTTTTATTATATTTTCTATTTAACTTTAATTGTTCATACGTTTCAGCATCTTCAAGTTTCCTATATTCCATTACATAGCGATTTTGGTTATCAATATACGTTAATTCCCATAAAGGAGTATCATCAATCAATGCGGGAGAAGAACCTTTCAGTTCACATTCACTACACTCTTGTGCCCAAGCAGATTCAATGTCTTTTTGTGACATCATTTTAGCTGCATCTATGGTGATCATATCCTTTTCATTCTTTTCTTCCTTATCGCTTGTTTCTGTATCCTTGTCATCATCATCTTCTTCTGTATCTTCTACCGTTTCATCTAAAATCGGGACGAATACAATCCATTCTTCATTATCTTTATCACGAGCATATGCGATATGATATAAGATTTCATCTTGATACATGTACATCTTATCAATCTTTGTCATATCCGTTTCTTGTAATAGGTATGATTCCGTTTGGTCAAATCCATCTACTTTTGATGCATTTATAGAGCGAAACATCGAATAAAAATAGATTGATAATAGTAGAATACCAATAATAATAAGTGCAATAATTAATCTTTTCCATGTAAACCAACTTAAACTTTTTTGATTCATTTTATCAGCCACACATTTTATATTAATTTTTTTTCAATATGTCTATTGTATAGTATAAGTACGTATTTACCTAATAAATTTACCGCTTTAAACTAGGCACTCTTTTAAGATATTATAAAAAATGCACAACAAAATAATATACAAACTATTATAATTTCTACGAAGGAAGCTGGCGATACACCCGAAAAAGGCTCTTATCAATTAAATTAATAAGAGCCTAAGTTAACTTACATAATTGTTAATGGTGGTTCCTCTTCGATGAATTGCTCTATCTCATTCTTTTCGTTCATAATAGCTATTTTAGGACGGTGGTTTGCTAATTCTTCTTCTAATATAGTTGCGTATGCAATAATAATAACTACATCATCCTTTTGGACTAATCGTGCTGCGGCACCATTTAAACAAATAATGCCTGAGCCACGCTCCCCAGGAATAACATACGTTTCTAGTCTCGCTCCATTATTATTATTAACGATTTGAACTTTTTCATTTGGTATAATATCGACTTGTTCAAGTAAGTCTTGATCAATGGTGATACTACCAACATAATTTAAATTTGCTTCTGTAATACGGGCCCGATGAATTTTCGACTTCATCATAGTACGAAACATGATTGTTGATCCTCCCTTACTTATAATCGATCTATCTTTGTTCCATCAGCTTGTAATAAAATATTATCGATTAACCTTGCTTGCTCAAATTGGACAGCGACTGCAATGATTATTTGCTCTTTTATTGTAGATATTTGTCCTAAATTTGGAAAACTTAATATTTCTATATAATCTATTATACCATTTGTTTCTTTTTGAAGCATTTTTTGAACTTCAGCTTTAATAATATCAGGATTTTTAATTCCGTCAACTAGAAGTTTTTGGGCATATTGTAAACTTTTGTATAGTTGTTTTGCTTCCGCTCGTTCCCGATCAGATAGGTTCACATTTCTACTACTTTTGGCTAGACCATCTGCTTCTCTAATGGTAGGTAAACCCACAACTTGTAAGGGGAAATTTAATTGCCGAACTAAATTGTGTACGATTGCAAATTGTTGAGCATCTTTTAAACCGAAATAAGCATAATTTGGTTCAATGATATGAAATAATTTCGTTAGAACTGTACCTACCCCATCAAAATGACCTGGTCTGGATCTCCCACATAACACATCTGTACCTTTTTCAATCGTCATTTTAATTGCCAGCTCTTCCGGGTACATTTCCTTCACTGTAGGCATAAATAAAACATCTATCCCTGCTTTTTCTGCAATATCTGTATCTTGCTCTTCATTTCTTGGATATTCTTCAAAATCTTCATTTGGCCCAAATTGCAGTGGATTAACGAATATACTCATTACAACTAAGTCATTTTCCTCTTTCGCTTTGCGAACTAAAGAAAGATGACCTTCATGTAAAAAACCCATTGTTGCTACAAAACCAATTGTTTCATGTGAAAGCTCTTTGATCTTATTTGTCATCTCATTAATGGTTCGTATAATTTTCATATGATTAACCTACTTTTTTAATTTAGGTAAAAAATCTTTATTTTTAATGGTGTACGTATGCTCTTCGGCTGGAAAACTTTCATCTTTTACATCTGCAACATAATGTTTAATCGCTTCCACCCCTATTGTGTTAAAATCTGTATAATGTTTAACAAATTTCGGTAAGCGATCAACACCATATTGTAACAAATCATGATAAACGAGTACTTGTCCATCACAATTAACACCAGCACCAATTCCAATCGTTGGAATAGTTAATGCTTTTGATACTATTGCTCCTAATTCTTTTGGGATGCATTCAAAAACAATCATCACAGCTCCAGCTTCTTCAAGTTTTCTCGCATCTTCCAATATCTGATTGCTCGTTACCTCATCATTCCCTTGAACACGGTACCCGCCTAACACATTAAAAGTTTGTGGTGTTAAACCTAAATGTCCAACTACTGGAATCCCACCATCTGTCAAACGACGGATTAATTCCACTGTTTCCTCTGATGCTCCTTCAATCTTCACTGCTTGAACATCTGATTCTTGAAACAATGTCACCGCATTTTGAATCGATTGTTCGATCGATGCATGATAAGACATAAAAGGCATATCGACAATGATAAAGGAGTTAGGTGCACCCCTCTTAACCGCCTTTGCATGGTGGCTCATATCATTCAAAGTAACTTGCGTTGTCGATGTGTAACCTAATACGGTCATTCCTAATGAATCACCGACTAAAATTGTATCGGCTGCAGCAGCTTCTACTTGCTTTGCGGATGGATAGTCATATGCGGTCACCATTGATATTTTTTCTTGCTTTTCTTTCATTTGTTGAAAATCTTTAACTGTTAACATTAATATACCCCCCTAAAACCATGAAATTTCTCCAGAATAGATTTTTTCAATCTTTCCAGTATCTTTTTCTGCGAGTAATGCACCGTCTTCGGCAATACCTAAGAACAAACCTTCCCAAGTCTCTTTTCCTGTTTTAATTTCTAATCGCTCATTCATTCTAAAACCATAGTTTTCCCAGTCGTTTTTCACCGGATCAAAACCATTATCAATAAATTGATTATATTTCACTTCAAATGTTTGTAATAATTCTTGAATGAAAGGGAC
Organism: Pseudogracilibacillus sp.; assembly: GCA_026169505.1. Lineage (GTDB taxonomy): Bacteria > Bacillota > Bacilli > Bacillales > Amphibacillaceae > Pseudogracilibacillus. The sequence continues at coordinate 3,407 of JAPFCO010000183.1, read as the reverse complement.
TAAATCCCATGACTGACCTGATGCCATTTTTAACGAAGTTACTCGTTCTTTAATTTCTTCAGGGAAATCTGACTTTTGTTGATTTATGTTAATACCAACTCCTATAATAACATAAAGTACTTGATCCTGTTCAGCTTGCATTTCCGTTAAAATGCCAGATACTTTTTTACCATCAATTAATACATCATTCGGCCATTTAATTTGCGGTGTTACATTTGCATAACGATCCATGACATTAGCTAAGACTGTCGCGGTTAATAAAGTTAATTGCGGTGCTAAATATGGTGGAATATCCGGTCGTAAGATGATACTCATCCATATACCTTGTCCTTTTTTGGAATGAAACGACTTCTGTACTCGTCCCTTTCCCTTCGTTTGTTCGTCTGCAAGGACAATTGTTCCGTGTTTTGCCCCATCCAAAGCTAGTTCATGTGCAATTCTTTGTGTCGACGGTATTGATTCTTTATGAATCATTTTTTGGCCTAGCCAATCTGTTTGTAAACCCCAGGAAACGGTATTTTCACTTAATTTATTTGGATAACTGATGATGCGATATCCTTTATTTGCTTTGCCTTCTATTTCATATCCATCTTTTTTTAATTCATTCATATGTTTCCAGATAGCACTACGCGAAATATGTAATTCATCTGATAACAATTGTCCTGATATATAAGTTTCCTCATGCTCTGCCAACATTTGAATTAATCTATTTCGGGTGGATGACATAAAATCCACTCCTTTATATCACTTTTAGTATTGATAAGTTGATCCATGACTACTTCATATTCAATTTTTTCAAGGTAATTCCGAAGCCATCTTCCTTTAGGTAATTCCGGAAATAAAGCTTGCAATTCATGGCCATTTATTTTTAATTGTGCACGATTTGTAATGGCTAAATTATTATATATTTTTTCTATATCGCTTTTTACTTCTTTATTAAATAATAAGCAAGTTAAATGATTAAAACTTAATTGATTTTCCACAGGTAAAGTGTAAACGAGCCATTTATCAATCTCTTTTTTACTAAAGTATTCTATAGCATCGAATAATTGGAGCGATGCTTTTTTAGTTTTATTTGAGCATTTCCATTCTCGGACCCAAGTTGGAATAGTAATTGTTTCATCCAAATAATGAAATAACGTAATTACTTCCGCAATAGAATAAAATGCAGAAAGATTCTCAGGAAGCTTATGGATCAATCCTGGATGTTCTTTCCATAAAGGGATATGAGCGTATAGTTTTAATTGCTTCATATATTCGATTGCTTCTTGTACAAATTCTCCTTGAAAAAGCTTGGTCAATTCGTCTGTAATTCTCTCGATAGCAATTGTTTCAATTTCCGCCCGTAAACGATACAATTCGTTGTATGTTTCTTTTTCTATTCTAAAGCCTAGTTGACTCGTAAAACGAACTCCGCGTAACATTCTTAACGGATCTTCCATAAAACGTTCAGCAGCAGTTCCTACAGATCGAATTAGTTGCTTATCCAAATCTTCTCTGCCTGAAAAAAGATCTTTTATCTCGCCATGCCTATCCATGGCTAATGCATTAATGGTGAAATCACGACGTTGCAAATCATCTTCTATATGGCGGATGAATGTTACATCATCTGGCCGTCGTTGATCCGTATATATTCCTTCATGGCGAAATGTCGTTACTTCATAAGATACTTGGTTAAATCGGACAAGAACAGTTCCATGCTCGATTCCCACCGGGATAACCGAATCAAATATATCCATCAATTCTTCAGGTAAAGCAGCAGTAGCAATATCAATATCTTTAATAGGACGATTTAATAAGGAGTCTCTTACACAACCTCCGACAAAGTAAGTTTCATACCCATTTTGCTCGATAATTGATAGAACCTTTACTGCTTGTTCAAATGTTTCATTCCAATTTTTTTTCATTCTCATTCACTCATTAACTGTTCATATAATGTAATATAATGATTAATAATTTTTTCCGAAGAAAATAATGTATTCGCTCGTTCTAATCCACGTTCAACAAATGATTGGAATAAGTCGCTATCTTCTAATAGTCGAATGGCGTAATTTGCTGCGGCCTCGATATCTCCTAATTCGACAAGAAAACCAGTTTCCCCATGTTGTATAACTTCCGGGATACCACCGACATTTGTTGCAATTGGTATCACCCCACAGGACATTGCTTCTAATAATACCAACCCAAAACTTTCTTTTTGTGACATTAACAATTTAATATCCGAAATAGACAATAAATCACTAATGTTTTTTTGGCGTCCTAAAAACAATACTTCTTCTGTTAATCCTAACGTTTTAACTAATTCAAATGCGGTTTGGGTTTCGGGACCATCGCCAACTAAAATTAATTTTGCTTTAAGTTGTTTTTGAACTAAAGCAAAAGTCTGAATTACATCTTCAATCCGTTTCACTTTTCTAAAATTAGATATATGAATGAATACTTTTTCATCTGGCTGAATCTGATAATCTTTTTTAATAAATTCGCGATTTTTCCTAACATACTCTTCTTCGTTAACAAAATTATAAATTACTTCAATATGTTTTTCTACTTCTAATTGGGCTTTCGTTTGCTCCACTAACTGTTTTGAAACCGCAGTTACGGCATCAGACTGCTCAATTCCATAGGCAATCATACTTTTAAATGTTTTATCATGTCCTAATACGGTAATATCTGTCCCATGTAATGTAGTAACTATTTTAACGTCTCTTTTAGCTATATCTCTCGCTAATATGGCACTAATTGCATGTGGCATCGCATAGTGAACATGTAAAATATCTAACTTTTCTCGATCGATCACTTCCGCCATTTTTGCCGCTAATGCTAAATCATATGGTGGATGTTGAAAAACGGGATAGTGACTAATTTCTACTTCATGATAGTAAATTTCTGGATTAATGCAATCCAGTCTAAATGGTAAGCTCGACGTAATAAAATGTACCTCAAATCCACGTGTTGCTAATAGCTTACCTAATTCTGTTGCAATAATACCTGACCCACCTACTGATGGATAACATGTAATGCCAATTTTTTTCATTCTGTTATATCCTTTTCCTTTTGATTTTTAAGCACCTCACGCCATGTAAAGTCGCCTCTTTCTACGCCTCGAATCATAATCTCAGCTGCGGCAATATTCGTTGCTAAAGGAATTAAGTGAACATCACAAAGACGCATTAATGCACTAACATCTGGTTCATGAGGCTGTGCTGTTAATGGATCACGAAAAAAGATAATCATATCCATTTCATTATTTGCAACAAGTGCGCCAATTTGTTGATCTCCACCAATTGGCCCTGATTGAAATTTACGGATAGGCAATGACGTTGCTTCCTCGATTAATGTACCTGTTGTACCTGTAGCAAACAAAGCATGGTCTTTTAAAACATGTGTGTAAGCGATTGAAAAGTCTA
>JAPFCO010000215.1 GCA_026169505.1 Pseudogracilibacillus sp. | reverse complement strand
TCATATGTCCATACAAGGTGGTGTAGGCGTTGCCATCCGTCATTTTGCCGTGGTAGATGATGACATAGTTGCCGTAACCGCCGGTGGACCAGCCTGCCACCTGTACATAGCCGCTGGCTGCTGCATAGATGGGGGTGCCGCCGGGGGCTGCAAAATCAATGCCTGCATGGAGCTTGCGCACCCCGGACACCGGGTTGACGCGCATACCGTACTCACTGGAGATGCGGCTATAACTCTTCAGCGGGCAGATAAAGCCGGTAAAGCTGAGCTGCGGCTTGCTGGAGGAGGCCGAGGCGATCATTTTCTGGATCTCCTTTTTCACAGCCTCGTAGTTCATCTCGTCCGAGTCAATGGCTGCCTGGGCTTCCTTTTGGGCCTGCTTGGCTTCCTCTGCACTGAGCTTAGCCGCCGAGACGCTGGCGTTCAGCTCGCTCTGCTTGGCCTGCATCTGATAGTTCTGCGAGTCCAGCTGGTTTTTCTGGTTTTGCAGTGCGGAACGCTGGCTCTCCAGGTCTGCCTTTGCATTTTGCAGCGACAGCTTGGCGTTCTTCATATCGTTCAGCACCTCGGTATCCTTCAACGAGATATCCTGCATCACCTCATTGAAGGTCAGCAGCTGGTACATATCCTGCACCGAGGCCAGCATGGCCACACTGCCGCCGTCCCGCAGCTGCTGCATAGCAGCCATGTGCTGCTTGAAGTCGTCCCACTGGTCCGCGATCTCGATCTCCTTTTGGGCGATCTCCGCTTCCTTTTGGGCAATGGCCTGCTGGGTCTGACCGATCTGGTTCTGCACCTGGGCGATCTGCCCTTTCAGGACCGAGATCTGCCCCTGGACCACAGTTACCTTTTCCCGCAGCTCCGACTCCATTGCCTTGGCGGCAGCTTCCCGCTTTTTGGCGTTGGAGAGGTCTTTTTTATGCTGCGCAATGGACTGCGACAGTTTATCCAGCCGGTTTTGCAGCGAGGCCATGCTGTTGGAGGCTGCCGACGCAGTAGGTGCGGCGCTGGGGTAAAAAGCCAGACAGGCCAGCAGACAGGCCACAGCCGTACACAGACTGACCGCCCGCACAAACCCGGAGTTGCTTGGTTTTGCATGGGCTGCCGGCCGGATCAGCCGGAAAGGCTTTGTATGTTTTGCATGATACATGGGTGGCTCTCCTTTTGGTTCAGACGTTCAGATGCTTGCGGATGGAGAACATACTGCCCAAGCCGCCCACCAACGCACCGCCACACAAGCTGTAGAACAGGATGGTGGGCCACACATTGGCCAGCGGGATCAGCGAAGTACCCATCAGCAGCCGCCACAGTCCGCCCAGCGTGCTGGTAGCCTGCAGCAGATAGCCATAGCCGCCAATGGTAACAGCGGCGGTAATCGCACCGGAGAGCAGACCCATGGTCAAGCCCTCCGCCACAAAGGGCAGGGTGACCAAAAAGTTGGTAGCGCCTACATATTTCATGATCTCGATCTCCCGGCTGCGGGCCGAAACACTGAGCCGGATGGTGCTGCCGACCGTGATCACGCTGACCACCATCAGCACGATGACGATGACCCGCCCCACAAGGTTGACCGCCTTTTGGGTCTGGATAAACACATTGGTCATCTCCAGCGGGGC
>JAPFCO010000361.1 GCA_026169505.1 Pseudogracilibacillus sp. | reverse complement strand
TATGTAGAAGGAAACTCTTTTACATAGGATTTTCATTTTAATATGCGATATAAACTTAAACTTACATTGAAAGAAAGTTAGTTTGTATAATTTTAATGAAAAAGGTCATAATAAGTAACACATTTCTTTTCTATGAAATGGTAATTAGGTTCTTATGATTCGTATGTTAATCAATTTCATAATAAGGTTTTATTGCCACAACGCTACAACATGTAGTTTCGTAGTAATGTTCTTAATTACGTATTGTAGCGTCACGGCTGTCTTTTTAATTATGGGATTGATTCATGTAGTATAAATAAAAAAGGAGTGGAAACGAATGGCAAAAGTTAGACAAGATGCTTGGTCTCATGAAGATGACTTATTATTAGCAGAGACCGTATTGCGCCATATTCGTGAAGGAAGTACACAATTAAATGCCTTTGAAGAAGTCGGCGATGCCTTAAATCGAACATCGGCAGCTTGTGGATTTAGGTGGAATGCAGAAGTGAGAAATCAATATATTAATGCTATTGATCTTGCGAAAAGACAAAGAAAAGAAAGAAAACGTGAGTTAGCTAAACGTCAAAGTACAGTTTCAACGTCGATTCAAAATGTAGTTCCTCCTTCACTAGAAAAAGAGAATACATTGATTATGGAGGAAGAAGAAGTTGAAGTTGAAGTAGAAGCAAAAACAACTACGCTCACATTACATCATGTGATTCAATATTTGCAATCGATGCAAACAGATATGTTACATCAACATCAACAGGTAACAAATGCAGAAGGTCTACAGCAGGATAATGAGCAATTACAGCAACATATTGCAACTTTGGAGCGTGAACTATCTGTAACGAAGAAAAAACTCATGACAGTGGAAGATGATTATCATACATTTATTCAAATTATGGAAAGAGCTAGAAAAATGACTGTATTAGAAGATCACAATGCTGCTAATTCACCTGCTTTTAAAATGGATAAAAATGGCAACCTAGAACAATTAGCTCAAGGTAATTCCAACTAAAAAATCTTCTCCCTGCTTAGCCAAGGAGAAGATTCATTTTTTCACATAAAAATACATTAATTCCAATCATGCCGTTTACTAAAATTTTGATCCCGCTATTTGCAGGTGGGTGTTTTGTTTTGTACTTATTGTTATCACGAACAAATACATTGTATTTATAAGGATAGCAACCTCCGTACAAAAACATTCAAACTCCCAATGTATAGATGTTAGGTCAAAATAATAATGCAACAAACATATTAGAATTAATGTTGATTGTAAAAATATCTTATCACATGAAAGCGCTTTATTCAAGGTTAGAAATGAAAATGTATTTAAATATTATGGTTGATTTTTCATTAAATATATGCTTTCATACATTAATCAATTTCATAATACTGATTTATCACCACATCACTACGATATGTAGTTTCGTTGTAACGTTCTTAACTACATACCGTAGTGACGTAGCTGTTTTTTGTAATTATGAAATTGATTCACATGATAGTTTTTATGAAATAATTCTTTTCGGATACATTGTCACCTTTTCTTCATCATAGTTAACAGAGACAGCGACATAAGTGCTTGGTTGTTTTTCGCTGTGGACCGTTACTTTCCACGGTGCCACGAAGAATTGTAATTCGTTCTTCGCACCTCAGACTCGTGCTTTCCCCGCAGAAGTCAACGTTCCTCCGCTTCAAACAGCCAACTTGGATAATGATAGCACCATCAGAGTTTTGATGATTGTCATTTACATGAATTAATATATTCTACCTACATCAGCGTAGGAAAATACGAAGACTCCAGTGGGAAAGCGAAGACGATAAGACCCCGCAACGAGCAATTTTTCGAGAGAGGCAGACTAAGACCGTCACGTCCTGTGACGACGTCTGCACTAGCACGTCTTGTGCGTCGAAGGCTTATTGCGAGTCCATGGAAAGCATGGAAAGCGAAGTGTTTTTTCGGAGCGATGGTGTCCAGTTTTGTTAATATTACAATTTTCACTACGTCGCAATTTCCGTCATATCTGTCAAAGGCAACTTACAAAAAAAGAAGTATCTCTAGCGCTAGAGATACTTCTTTTTTGATCATTTCATTAATCTTCTTCTGCTTCTTTTTCAACAAGTGACGCGATTGATAATTCTTCTAACTGCCTTTCACTGACGTTGCCCGGAGCATTTGTTAATAAATCAGATGCTGATGCCGTTTTCGGGAATAAAATCGTATCACGAATATTTGTCTTGTTCGCTAGTAACATAACAATTCGGTCAAGCCCTAATGCGACCCCACCATGTGGCGGAGCACCAAACTCCAATGCATCAAGCAAGAAACCAAATTGTGCTTGTGCTGATTCTTCTGTAAAACCTAGCACATTAAACATCTCATCTTGTAATTCTTTCTTATTAATTCGGATCGATCCTCCACCAAGCTCATAACCATTTAGGACGATATCATACGCATTCGCACGAACATTTTTCGGATCTGTAGCTAATTTTTCTTTATCCCCTTCTACTGGTGAAGTGAATGGATGGTGTGCAGCTACATAGCGCTTAGTATCTTCATCATATTCCAATAATGGCCAATCAACGACCCAGAGGAAATTAAATAATGACTCATCGATTAAATCTAAATCTTTTCCTAGCTTTATTCGAAGCGCACCAAGGCTATCATATACTACTTTTTCTTTATCCGCTCCAAACAATAATAAGTCCCCATCTTCTACATTTGCACGTTCGAAAATTTGAGCCTTTTCTTCATCTGAAAAGAATTTTGCAATTGGGCCTGTCATATCTCCATCAGCAACTTTAACCCAAGCTAACCCTTTTGCACCATATGTCGCAACATACTCTGTTAGTTCGCCATCAATATCACGACGAGTAAACTTATCTGCATCGCCTTTCACATTTAATAAAGCAACTTTTCCACCACTCTGGGCTGGACCACTAAATACTTTAAAATCACTGTTTTTAACGATATCTGTTACATGAATTAATTCCATTCCAAAGCGTGTATCTGGTTTATCAGATCCATAACGGTTCATCGCATCATCATAACTCATTCGTGTAAACGGCGTTTGTACATCTTTATCCAAAACATCTTTCATCACTTGTTTCATCATATCTTCAACAAGAGCAATGATTTCATCACTTGATAAAAATGCCGTTTCAATATCAATTTGTGTAAATTCTGGTTGACGATCTGCTCGTAGATCCTCATCCCGGAAACAACGGGCAATTTGGTAATATCGTTCGAATCCACTCATCATTAGTAGTTGTTTAAATAACTGAGGTGATTGTGGTAAAGCATAAAACTCCCCAGGATGTACACGACTTGGCACTAAATAATCTCTAGCTCCTTCTGGTGTACTTTTCGTTAAAATAGGTGTTTCCATATCTAAAAACTGTCGTTCGTTTAAAAAGTTACGGACAGACTGAGTAATCTCATGACGGATTTTAAATGTGTTTTGTAAATCTTCACGACGTAAGTCTAGGTAACGATACTTTAATCGTAAATCTTCGGACACGTCTTGTGCTTCATGTATTAAAAATGGAAGATTTTTTGATTTATTCATGATCTCTATTTCCGAAACAGTTACTTCTATATTACCTGTTTTAATATTAGGATTTACTGTTTCTTCCCCACGTTTAATTACTTTTCCTTTTACTTCAATCACAAACTCACTGCGTAACGTTTCAGCGATTCGTAATGCTTCTTGTGAATAATCTGGGTTAAATACAAGCTGTACAATACCCGATTGATCACGGAGATCAATGAAAATTAATTCTCCTAAGTCACGCCGACGATTTACCCAACCTTTTAGTAATACCGCTTCATCTACATTTGCTTCTGTTAACACACCAGCACTTGTTCTTTCTGTCATTTGTCTACCCCTCCACATTTTTCCTGCATCGTTCTCACTAGGTCATCAAAGGCAACTTCAACTTCATCACCTGTCTCCATTGAACGAATTTTCACCTTACCTTGTGCTAATTCCTCTTCGCCAAGAACTGCTACATAATTTGCTTTTACACGATCAGCAGCTTTAAACTGTGCTTTTACCTTGCGATCTTGGTAATCTTGGTCAACGCGAATCCCTGCTAATCGTAATTGTTGGACTAGTTTTACTGCAGTAGCTTTCGTCTCTTCACCCATTGTAATGAAAAACACATCTAAATCATTTGCAATTGGCAATTCAACCTTTTCCGCTTCGAGAGCCATCAATAATCGCTCTAACCCCATACCAAATCCAATACCAGGAGTACTTGGACCACCTAATTGCTCAGCCAATCCATTGTATCTGCCTCCACCTAGTAAGGTAGTGATCGCTCCAAATCCGTCCGCATCGCTCATAATTTCAAATGCAGTGTGATTGTAATAATCCAATCCTCGAACAAGTGTCGGATCAATCTTATAAGAAATATCCATCTCATCTAGATACTGTTTTACTTTCTCAAAATATTCTTTTGACTCATTATTTAAATAATCCAAAACAGATGGCGCTGTCCCCATAGCTTCATGATTCATATCTTTTTTACAATCTAAAATACGTAATGGGTTTTTCATTAAACGACTATTACAATCAGCACATAACTCATCCATATGTGGTGTGAAATGTTTAATTAATGCCTCACGATGTGCGCTACGGCTTTGTTGGTCCCCTAAACTATTGATGACCAATGTAAGTGAGGATAAACCTAACTTTTGATAAGCAGTCATTGCTAAAGCAATCACTTCTGCATCTACGCTCGGATCCGCACTTCCTAATACTTCTACACCAAATTGATGTAATTGACGCATTCTTCCTTGTTGTGGTCGTTCATAACGGAATAATTCCATGAAATAAAAAAGTTTTGTCGGTTGAATAGGGGAACCATATAGTTTATGTTCTAAATAGGCACGAACAACTCCTGCCGTTCCTTCTGGTCGTAATGTAATACTACGACCTCCTCTATCTTCAAAAGTATACATTTCTTTTTGTACAATATCTGTTGTATCGCCAACGCCACGCTGAAATACCTCAGTATGTTCGAACGTAGGTGTTCGGATCTCCTCATAATTAAATACTCGACATAGGTCTTGTAATGTTTTTTCAACATGTTGCCACTTTTTAGTGTCCTCTGGTAATAAATCGACTGTACCTCGAGGTGCTTTTAAACTCATCCGCTAACTCCTCCTTATAAAAATAAAAATCCCGTCCCTTATTCTGTATCAATGAATAAAGGGACGAGATATACCCGCGTTGCCACCCTAGTTAATGCATACTTCATGCATTCGCTTTAACAGTTAACGCCTGTGCTACGACTATATTTACTTTCATATTCAATATAGTTCTTCATGGAACGTCTTTCATTAGTCGTATCATGTGAAAATAGTTTCAGCCTAGCTATTTTCTCTCTTTCCATGTCGTTTCTAATTACTTTTTCCTTCAACAGATTTATTTTAATTTATTTGTAATCGAGATAATCATAAAATGTACACAAGTAAAAGTCAAGTTTAAACTGGATCCACTAAGCTACCGTCTTTTGTTTCCATGATGATTGTTACTGGCCCATCATTGATCAACTCTACGTCCATCATAGCACCAAATGAACCCGTTTCTACATGAACACCTTCTGCAGCAAGGCTTTCGTTAAAAATGTCATACAGTTTTTTTGCTAGGTCCGGATGGGCCGCTCTCGTAAAGCTTGGTCGACGACCTTTGCGAATATTAGCATATAATGTGAACTGAGAGATCGATAAGACACTACCTTCTTTATCTTGTAACGATTCATTCATTTTATCATTTTCATCTTCAAAAATTCGCAAATGAATAAGTTTTTGTACGATTGCATGAACATCTTCTTCTTCATCGTCCTTCGTGATGCCTAGTAAGACAACTAACCCATGATCGATAGATCCAATTGTTTCTTCCGCAACTTTTACATTAGCACTTTTTACACGTTGCACTACTGCTCTCACTGCTCATTACTCCTTTATTCCTTTTTCAGAGGTTGTTCAAAAAGTCCAATAAACATGACACTTCGAAATTCTTCGTTGGCTTACTTTTCGTATCCTCACGTATTAATTGCATACGTTCCGCTCCTTGGAAAAGAAGATTACTTTTCCTGCGTGCAAGAACGTCTACTCAAAGCTTCGCCGCCTTGAACTTCTCGGTCCTTTTTATCCAACTTTTTGAACACGCACTTTAATGCACTGTACGAGTGACCGCATATATATCTTTTACTTGCTTAATTCGCTCAACAACATGATACAAATGATCGGTATTTTTAATTAATACTGTAATATGAATATGTGCTATTTTATTGCGATCTGCACGACCACTAACCGAACTTATTTGCGTATTCGTTTCATTCACTACTTGCAATACTTCATTTAATAAACCGTGGCGGTCATAACCTGATATTTCCAAATCTAAATAATACTCTTTATTACTATTACGTGCTTTTTTCCAATGGACTTCTAAAAAGCGTTCTTTTGCTTCATCTGATTGAACATTTGGACAATCCCTACGGTGAACGGACACACCACGTCCCTTTGTAATATAACCGACAATATCATCGTTAGGGACCGGGTTACAACAACGTGATAGACGTACTAACACATTGTCTACTCCCTCCACAACCACTCCAGTGTCTGTCTTATTGCTCGTAACTGACTTTTCCTGGACATTTTGCTGTACTTCAACAATCTTTTCTTCTAATTTCTGTTCATGTTCTTTTTCTTTACGAATCTTGTCTGTTAACCTTGTAATAATTAATGCTGCGGTAAGACCTTGATAACCAACAGCTGCATATAAATCATCCTCATTAACAAAGTTAAATTTCTCACAAACTCGCTTTATGTTTTCTGATGTTAATACATCTTTTAAAGGATAACCTAATTCTTTGATTCCATTTTCAATTTCTAGTTTTCCTTTTTCCACGTTTTCTTCTTTACGTTGCTTTTTAAAAAACTGTTTAATTTTACTCTTCGCTTGCGATGATTTCGTTAAATTCAACCAATCTTGGGAAGGACCATAAGAATGACGAGATGTAACAACCTCAACAATATCACCATTTTGCAATTCATAATCTAATGGTTCCATCTTGCCATTAATACGAGCGCCGACGGTTTTATTACCAATTTCCGTATGAATACGATAAGCAAAATCCAAAGGAATTGATCCAGAAGGAAGTTCTACTACATCTCCTTTTGGCGTAAATACATAAACCATATCAGAAAATAAATCCATTTTTAATGACTCGACAAATTCTTCTGCATCATGTGCGTCATTTTGCCATTCTAGGATCTCCCGAAACCAAGTGAGTTTATCCAAAAACGATTTATCGTTCGGTTTAATACTTTTACCTTCTTTATAAGCCCAATGAGCAGCGATCCCATATTCAGCGATCGTATGCATTTCTTTCGTCCTAATCTGTACTTCTAAAGGATCACCTTTCGGCCCAATAACTGTCGTGTGTAATGATTGGTACAGATTCGCCTTAGGCATCGCTATATAGTCTTTAAAGCGACCAGGCATCGGTTTCCAGTACGTATGAATGATTCCAAGTACTGCATAACAGTCTTTTATACTGTTTACTATTACTCGAACAGCTAATAAATCATAGATTTCATTAAATTCGACATTTTGGGATTTCATTTTTCGATACGTACTGTAAATGTGTTTTGGACGTCCTGAAATATCCGCTTCAATTGAAACTTGCTTTAATTCATCTCCAACCGCGGTCATGACTTCTTCAATATAGGATTCTCGTTGTGCTCGTTTTTGTTTCATTAATTGGACAATTCGGTAATACTCTTGCGGATTTAAATAACGCAATGCAGTATCTTCTAATTCCCATTTAATTTGCGACATTCCTAATCGATGTGCCAGTGGTGCAAAAATCTCTAATGTTTCATTAGCAATCCGCCGTTGTTTATTAAATGGTAAATGTTTTAATGTCCGCATATTATGAAGACGATCTGCTAATTTAATTAAAATAACTCGAATATCATTCGCCATCGCAACAAACATTTTACGATGATTTTCAGCTTGTAATGCTTCTTTTGATTTATATTTTATTTTACCTAATTTCGTTACACCATCAACTAGCATTGCTACTTCTTCATTAAATGCTTCCTTAATCTCTTCTAAATCAACATCCGTATCTTCAACTACATCATGTAAAAAACCACCAGCTATTGTCTCGTGATCCATTTGTAGTTCGACTAAAATACTTGCAACTTGCACAGGATGAATAATATATGGTTCACCAGATTTCCTGAATTGATCTTTATGTGCCTCTTTTGCAAATTCATATGCACGATAAATAAATGCTACTTCTTCTTCTCCAAGATACGTTTTCGCTTCTTCAGTTATCTCATCGATCGTTTTGTTTTTATCTTTAGACACATGATCACCTTTATTCAGCAAAATATTAATTATATTTCATTAATGTTAACACATCATAATCTTTTAGTTTACTCATTCCATCTAAATAAGCCAATTCAATGAGAAATGCACATCCTACGACAACCCCGCCAAGTGATTCGACAAGATCTATCGTTGCTTCAATTGTACCACCTGTCGCTAATAAATCATCTGTAATTAATACTCTTTGCCCTTTCTTAACCGCATCTTTATGAATCGTTAAGACATTGTTACCATATTCAAGACCATAATCTACCTTAATGACATCCCTCGGTAGTTTTCCTTCTTTTCGAACAGGAATAAATCCTACTTCTAAAGCGTACGCAACTGGACAACCAATAATAAACCCTCGTGCTTCTGGTCCCACAATTAAGTCAACTTCTTTTTTTTCAGCATATGCAATGATATCATCTACGGCACCTTTAAAGGCTTTGCCATTCGCCATGAGTGGCGTAATATCTTTAAATTCTACCCCTTCTTTGGGCCAGTTGTCTACTATTGTAATATGTTCTTTATAATCCATGGATTATTTCCTCCTCGTTCTTTTTAGCAACAGTCATATATTGTGTAAACCATTGTTTAATTTCATCGTATGTTGCGTAGTACAGCGTTTGCTCAATATCGCTTTGGTTTAATCTTAACTGATATGTCTTAGATTCAGTTAATGATTGCTTCTCCGCTTGTTGATTCACATGTAATATATCATTATCAATTGTAACAAATTGTAAATCTAAAAATACTTTTAACATAAAAACAGCTTTTTCTCGCGACCAATTTTTACTGCGTGTGATTTGTTCTAGATCAACTTTTAATTGAATTGGACTATGCTTAATTGCATAACCATACAGCCATTTAAAATCTTCACGGCTTGGCATCGCTTGAAAAAAGGCACTATCCACTACATTATAACTAATATGGATACTGTTTGGTTCTACATGCTGAATAATCGACTCTAAACTAGTAATATCTGTAGGTAAACTGTATATATATAATATATCTGTTTTTTCTAACAACGCCATATCTGTATCATAAGTAATAAACTTCATATCACTAGGGCCGATAAAGGCTTTCATTTCTTCGACATTATTACCTAGCATCATATTATTTTCGTAGTGTGATAGAAATGGAGTGAAAAACTTATGTTGTTGACGGCCACGGTAATCAAACAATTGCCATTCATCTACTGCTATATCTTCGATCAACATTTGCACCGTTTTATTCCCATTCCATTCATTAATCTGTAATGTTCCTACAATAGAGATATTCGTTTGTTCCGACAATAGTGGTGCTACATGTCCAAAGCGAAAGCCAATCGCATCAACAAGGTGATGGTCGTCCTTAAACTGTAATTTCAAATGATTTTGTTGTTGTCCAATTTGTCGTATTTGGGATGGGGTTGCACGTAATAGAAATACAGGTTCTTTATTACCCATTCCAAACGGAGCAAAATCATTGATTTGCCCTACTAATCCCTCTGTCATTTTATCCATTGTTATCTCTTGGTTGATCATAATTTCTTGTCTTAATTCTTCCCTTGTTAATTGTTCGCGAATTTGCTCATTAAATGCTGTTTTTATATCACTTAAATTTCCAAATGGAAATGTCATCCCTGCCGCTTGAGAGTGACCACCAAAATTAGTGAATAAATGCTGTAACTTCATTCCGTTCTCAAATAAATTAAAACGTGGAATACTTCGTGCCGATCCTTTTAGTTCATTTGTATCTGTTTTATGTCGTAACATAATAACCGGTCGATCAAATGTACGAACTAATCTTGATGCAACAATTCCAAGTACCCCTTCATGCCAATTTGCATCGTAAAGGATGATAACATCATCTTCTGTATCCACACGTTTCTCCGCTTCATTTACGATTTGATTGACGATTTGTTGGCGTTCTTTATTTAATTCCTCTATTTCAGCTGCGATTTCTTTCGCTACGTCCTCGTCATCTGTTAATAATAATTCAACAGCTAGCATCGCATTTTGCAAGCGTCCTACTGCGTTAATTCGTGGTGCTAACATAAAACCAATATCTTTCTCTGTTACTTCATCTGTTATACCACATATATCTTTAAGTGCTTGAATACCAATATGTTGTGTCTCTGATAATGCTTGCATGCCAAAATGAGCAAACACTCTATTTTCATCCTGTAATGGAACTAAATCAGCAATCGTTCCAATCGCAACAAAATCAAGTAACTCGGTCGGTAAATACTCCAGTAAATAGTGGGCAAACTGAAATGCTACGCCAACGCCTGCTAATTCTTTAAATTGATAGTCTTCTGAGAATGCTGGATGAATAATTGCATACGCATCAGGTAATGTTTCTTGCGCTTCATGGTGATCCGTAATAATTAAATCAATCCCTAATTGTTTCGCAACTTCTGCTTCTTGCACATTTGCTATCCCATTATCCACTGTTACAACGACACGGTAACCTTCTTCATAGAATGACTGCAATGCTTGTTCGTTCAATCCATACCCCTCATCAAAGCGATTCGGGATATAATAGTCACACCGCACCCCTAGCTCCATAAACGCTGTCATTAATAGCGCTGTAGACGTAACCCCGTCTGCATCATAGTCACCATAAACCATGACCTTTTCTTCTCGTTCCATTGCCGCAAAAATTCGCTCTTTTGCTTTTTCTACCCCATCAAGTGCAACTGGAGATTGGATATGCTCCAGTTGTGGATGAAGAAATCGTTCCTTTTCTTCATCCGTTTGCAACCCTCTTTCAGTTAATAAACTTTCTAATATGGAAGCTGTTCCCGTAGATTCACTCCACTTCCAATTTGCCTTACTCTTTAACATAAAGTCACTCCTTCAAACGCCCAATGCAATCAACCGAGTAAGGTGTACTTACTATTATTATTGCTTGAATTTATCTGTTGTATTTACATCTATTTCTTCTTTTCCTATACTTTCTTTAGTTGGACTTACATCAATGATTGTTTCCGTTTCTAGTTTTCTAATTTTTTCATGTAAATGCTTATTTTCACGTTTCAATGAAATATACTTTTTACTACCGACAACCATTGTTAAAATACCACCTAATAAGACGGAAAATAAGATAACAAAGATTAATGGTGATGCCCCACTCCACAAGACGTAGTTCACCTCTACCGGATCGATATTTAACACAGCAAAGACCGAAATGATAATAACAAAAATTATAGATAAAATTACATACGTTTGTCCTTTCATATTCATCACCCCTAAATTATTGTTATACTTGCGGTCCATCTACCCGTTTTTTCTTACGGAAATCAATCGGCTTTTCTTTTATGTTTCTACCACGTAGTACTAACCACAATTGTGCCGCTAAAAACAAGGATGAATATGTTCCTGCGACCAATCCTACAACTAATGCAATCCCAAATCCAAAGATAGATTGTGCCCCTAAAATGAGGAACGCAAATACTGCAATTAAAGTTGTTGTCGTCGTATTAATACTCCGCATAAATGTTTGCATTAAACTATTATTTATAATCTGCGCTAATTCCTTAGTGGATTTCACAGGTTTATCTTTATTGCGAATGTTTTCTCTGATTCGATCAAAAACAACAATCGTATTATTGATCGAATACCCAATGATTGTTAAAATTGCTGCAACAATGGTGACATCAAATTCAATTTGCGTCACACTGAATGCAACGAGCATGAAAAAGACATCGTGCAATAAAGCTATAATCGCTGTGATCGCAAAAAAGAATTCAAAGCGAAAAGTAACGTAAATAATCATACCGACGGAAGCAATCGCTAGTGCAATAATCGCATTTTTAACTAGTTCTTGTCCGACGATTGGTGATACAACACTAATACTTGGTTCATGCTCATACTTATCGATAAAAAATGTCTTCACTTCTGTAATATCATCTTCACTTAATACTGAATCATAACGTAGTACAGCTGTGTCGTTGTTTTCACCTGACAATACAATTGATTTTACTTCCATACCCATTGTCGCTAAATCGTCTTCAATCGATTTTTTTGTTAATTCCTCATCTGACAATATTTCTACGCGTGACCCGCTAGTAAAATCAATTCCCGGGTTCAGTTGAAAGACGAACAATGAAACAATACCGATAATGAACATGGAAATCGATGCAATAAATATTTTTTTACGATGTTTGACGATATCAATTTTTCGATTGAAAAACTTCGGTTCAACTTCTTTTTTGGATGCAATATCTTGAATTTGTTCCTTTTTCACGCCAAACCAAGCTTTTCTTTTTGTTAAAAACCCACTTTTCACCCATAAGCCTAGTAAGAGTCTAGTCCCGTACACAGCCGTTAAGAAGCTTACTAAAATACTGATGATTAACATCGTCGCAAAACCTTTTACAGAACTGGTTCCATAAAAGAATAATACTGCTGCTGCAAGTAATGTCGTAATGTTCGCATCTAAGATCGTTACGAGCGAGTTTTTCCCACCAGCTGTAAAGGAGGCCTTCACTGATTTCCCTTCTTTTAACTCCTCTTTGATCCGTTCAAATGTTAAGACATTCGCATCGACCGCCATCCCGATCCCAAGTATAAGCGCGGCAATTCCTGGTAATGTTAAGACCCCATTCATCAATTGGAAAACGAGGATAATGAAAAATACATAAATTGCAATATTAATTCCTGCAATAAGGCCTGGAAAGCGATATACGGCGATCATAAAGATAAAGATAGCAATCATTCCGATTATACCGGCAAAAACAGTTTGATTTAATGCTTGTTCTCCAAATTGTGCACCTACTGATGTAGAGTATAATTCAGTCATATGTACTGGTAGAGAACCTGCGTTAATAACATCGGCTAATCGTTGCGCCTCTTCAATACTAAAATCACCTGTTATTTGTACGTCTGTCGTCTGCAGAGGCTCTGAAACTTGTGGTGCAGAAATAAACTTGGGCTCCGCCTTTTCGACCTCTTCTACAAAGGAATCTCCTTCTTGATAATCCATCCAGATGACAAGTAAATTATCAGGTACTCCTTTGTTTGCAATGTCGGTCGTCACTTCTCCAAATTTATCAGCGCTTTTTAATTGTAATGATACCATTGGCTGATTAGACTGCCCATCAAAATCTTGTTTCGCACTACCTTCTTTGATATCAGACCCATCTAGATATTCCATATCATCAATTCCACGGAATGATAAACGCGCACTTGTCGCTAGCATCTCTCTAGCTTCCGCTTGGTCTTCAACACCAGCGAGCTGTACACGAATACGGTCATCTCCCTCGATATCGATCACTGTTTCACTAATCCCTAATCGGTTCACCCTGTCATTTAACGTTTGAACCGTTGCTTCTAATAAGGTATTATCGACTTCTTGGTCTTTAGCAATTGGTTCCACTTCATATAGAATTTCAAAACCACCTTGTAAATCAAGGCCTAAATTTATTTTTTTACTAATATCCGTAACCGTTGTACTAATTGTTCCTGCAAAGATTAAAACAATTAATAGAAAGGCAATAATTCTACCTCTTTTTTTCATGCGATAATTCCTCTCTTTTCTATAAGAATATTATGATTTCTGTTGTTGTTCCCCTTCGTTTATTGCTTGAATAGAAGACATTAAATCATCCTCATCAACTTTCAATGCATTCACTGTTATATAACTCATATATGTAGCTGTCGGAAGATGAAAGATATCTTGGACTACCTCATGCAAGCGCATTGTAGGATTTCCTTTCCATACCTTTGCTTCTAAACATGACCAAATTTCTTCCATTGTAACATCTGAATAACCAATAAGTTTAAAATCACTTTGTTTACTAAACAATGCCGGAGTTACGATTGATTTCCACTCTTGAATTGTTTTCTCTTTCACAAACATTCCTCCTTTTATATGACCTTCGTTATGAATGCTTGTCATGCTTATCCAACCTACTTGCATATATATAAATATAAGGCTATTTCTAATGATAGAAAGTAGGCGTTCGTGTGACAAAGCAATCATTTATTCGTGGAACATTTATGTTAATCATCGCAGGGATGATCACTAGATTATTAGGGTTTATTAACCGGATTGTTATTGCGCGTTTGATGGGCGAAGAAGGTGTTGGGCTCTATATGATGGCATTACCCTCTTTATTTCTTCTTATTACCTTAACACAAATTGGCTTGCCAATCGCGATTTCAAAACGTGTAGCGGAAGCGAATGC
Organism: Pseudogracilibacillus sp.; assembly: GCA_026169505.1. Lineage (GTDB taxonomy): Bacteria > Bacillota > Bacilli > Bacillales > Amphibacillaceae > Pseudogracilibacillus. The sequence goes on along the minus strand of JAPFCO010000361.1, from coordinate 10,606 downwards.
AAAAAATGACCCATTCAAAATAAAACAAATTATTACATTATCTTTCCTTATTATAGCATGTACAAGTACTGTTTTTACGATAAGTATGTTTTTCTTAGCACCTTTTGTCGCAAATTATTTATTAACAGATGCACGAACCCTGTATCCGATGCTGTTCATTACACCTATCATTCCTATCATTGCGATTAGTTCTGTCATAAAAGGCTATTTCCAAGGCATGCAAAATATGAAACCACAAAGCTATGCCATCGTGATCGAACAAATTGTCCGTATTAGCGTTGTGTTCTTTCTCGTTAAATTACTTCTACCTTATGGAATTGAATTTGCAGCAACAGGAGCAGTCATTAGTGTTGTTATTGGAGAAGTAGCTTCCTGTCTTTATTTGCTCTACATTTTCAAACGTAAAAAGATCGTTCCTGTTCGAAAAAAATTCTTTTCATTTCTAAAAAATAGTACGACAACCCGCAAACAAATGATGTCAATTGCCTTGCCAAACACTGGAAGCCGCTTAATTAGTTCTTTCGCTAATTTCTTAGAACCTATTATCGTAGCACAAAGTTTAGCGATCGCTGGCTATGCAACGAAGGAAGCGACAAAACAGTATGGTGAGTTAACAGGATATGCGATGCCATTATTATATTTACCAACTTTTATAACGAACTCATTATCCATTGCACTCATACCATTTATCTCCGAAGCAGTAGCACATAACGATTATCCACTCGTCCATAATCGAATCCATCAATCAATACGAATATCATTTGCTTCAGGTGCTTTAGCAACGATTGTATTTTCTTTATTTTCCATCCCTATTTTAACATATATGTATGATACAAGTAACGCAAGTAAGTATATCATTTTAATGGCACCGTTTTTTCTGTTCCTTTATATCCAAGCTCCACTACAATCTGCATTATTTGGTCTTGATTTAGCAAAATATGCGATGTGGAATAGTTTAATTGGTTCTACATTTAAATTTATCACGTTATTTTTACTCGCTTCAAATGCATCATTAGGTATGATGGGCGTTGCCATAGCTGTTAGTGCAAGTGTCGTTCTTATTACATTGTTGCATCTAGCAGTATTATATAAACATATTCATTTCAAACTTCGTACAATTGATATAGGCAAAATGTTCATTCTCATTGGTGCAACAGGCTGTGCAGGCTTCCTATTAAAAACAATGTTTGGACATTACACGGAAAATCTTCTTGCTTTCCTATGTATATTAGTTTTATTAACCATTTTTTACATTATCCTACTCATTGTACTAAAATTTATTACAAAAGAAGAACTAAAACAAATTCCATACGTTAATAAATTCGTTACCTGAATTTGACTTAACATACGAAGGTATCATTCAACTCACTCATTTTAATTTTCACACGATAGCATGTCTTTTTTAAAATTGAAATGAATACATATAGAATGATAAGAAATATAGACGATTAGGGGTGAATAGAATGAAGAGTAATCATATGATAGCGATTGTCTACGGCTGGATTGTCACAATTGTTTTATTGTTAGTTGCAAGTGCTTTTCTTGCCATTGCGATTCGTTTGATGACCATCACAAATAAAAATATATTTTATACTTCTTTAGCCATCGGACTAGTCATTTTATTTATAAGTGGGGTTGTCGCCGGATTAAAAGGAAAAGAAAAAGGTTGGTTGCTCGGTGCAATTGTTGGGATTGGTTTTATGGGGGTAACATTCTTTATTCAATATGTAGGATTAAACGAAGCTTTTACATTACAACAAACAGTCTATCAACTAACCTATGTGTTTGCCGCTATGACTGGAAGTGTTATTGGTGTAAACCTTGCCAACCGCTCTTAATTAATCATTCATGCCATACGTAAAAGAAAAGAAGCCATCGTTTTATCGATGTACTTCTTTTCATTATGTATGAATGAAGATGAGTCTTAGTCAACTTTCACTTCACGGATTGCTGCACGGTCAAACGTTAGTTTTGAACCACCAGCGTTAATAACAACAATGTTTTCATCAATAGCGTCTACGGAACCATGTAGACCACCAATCGTGACAATCTCGTCACCCTTTTGAATGTTTGCTTGCATTTCTCTAACTTGTTTTTGTTTCTTTTGTTGAGGTCTAATTAATAAGAAATAGAAAATAACAAACATTAAAATTATCGGCGAAAGCGATATTAAAGTTTCCATTATATTCCTCCTTTCTAAAAGTTACGCGGATTCGGTTTATTGAAGCCATATTGTTCAAAAAAAGCTTCTTTAAAATCTCCAAGTCGATCTTCAGATATTGCTGTTCGGACTTGCTCCATTAATTCTAACAGAAAATAGAGATTATGATAAGTAGTTAGTCTGAAACCAAAGATTTCGTTCGTATTGATTAAATGACGAACATAAGCACGGGAATAATTTTTACACGTATAGCATGAACAATTTTCATCAATTGGACTAAAATCACGCGCATATTTCGCATTACGCACGACCAATCTTCCATTTGATGTCATACATGTCCCATTACGAGCAATCCGTGTTGGTAATACACAATCAAACATATCAATGCCACGAATCGCTCCATCAATTAAGGAATCGGGTGATCCGACGCCCATTAAATAACGAGGTTTATTACTTGGCATAATCGGCGTAGTAACTTCCAATACGTCGTTCATAATATCTTTAGGTTCTCCTACAGACAATCCGCCAATCGCATAACCCGGAAAGTCTAACGACAAAAGATCTTGTGCGCTTTGTTTTCGTAAGTCACTATACTCTCCACCTTGAATAATCCCAAACAACGCTTGATCACTTTTGCGCTGATGTGCGTTTAGACTACGTTCAGCCCAACGTGATGTTCGGTTCACAGACTTTTCCATATACTCATAAGACGCAGGGTATGGTGGGCACTCATCCAATACCATCATAATATCGGGTCCTAAATCATTTTGAATTTGCATCGCTTTTTCCGGTGAGAAAAATAACTTCTCTCCACTTAAATGATGTCTAAAATGAACCCCCTCTTCTTCAATTTCGCGAATTTTACTTAAACTAAACACTTGGAAACCACCTGAATCGGTCAATATTGGGCGGTCCCAATTCATGAACTTATGCAGTCCGCCTGCCTCTTTGACAATATCTTCTCCTGGACGTAACCAAAGATGATACGTATTTGACAAAATAATTTGTGCATTCATTTCGACCAATTCTTCTGGGCTCATTGTTTTAACGGTTGCGAGTGTCCCAACCGGCATGAACATCGGCGTATCGAATGATCCATGTGGCGTATGCACTTTTCCTAATCGTGCCCCTGTCTGTTTACACGTCTTAATTAATTCATATGTGATTGCCATCTAACTATTCATTCCTTTTCGGTAAAATAAACATTGCATCACCAAAACTAAAAAATCGATAATGATGTTTTATTGCTTCTTCATAAGCTCCTAACATATTTTCGCGACCTGCAAATGCACTTATAAGTAAAAGTAGACTCGATTTAGGCAAATGAAAATTAGTTAACAGGCCGTCAATTGCTTGAAATATATAAGGCGGATAAATATAAATATCTGTCCATCCTGAAACTTCTTTAAATATACCTTCATGATCTCTCGCAACTGTTTCTAATACACGTGTCGATGTCGTACCTACTGCAATTACTTTTCCCTTATTCTCTTTTGTTTTATTTAATATAGCAGCAGTTTCTTTAGACATGGAATAGTATTCTGCATGCATATGATGATCTTCCATATTAACTACCGTGACAGGCCGAAATGTCCCAAGCCCTACATGTAGGGTTACGTAAACTATTTCAACACCTAACTGCTCGATTTCTGTTAATAGCTTGTTGGTAAAGTGGAGACCAGCCGTTGGTGCGGCGGCAGACCCTTCTTCTTTCGCATAGACGGTTTGATAACGCTCCTGATCATCAAGCTGTTCTTTAATATAGGGAGGTAAAGGCATTTCACCTAATGTATCTAAAACTTCTAGCAATATCCCTTCATACATTAATTGGAATAACCTTGCCCCTTCCGCTTTTTCTTCCACACAAATAGCTCGTAACGATCCATCACCGAAGACGACCTCTGTCCCTACTTTCACTTTACGTGCAGGCTTTACTAATGCTTCCCATATATCATCCGTTTTTTCATGTAAAAGTAATAGTTCTATTTTAGCCTTTGTGTTTTCTTTTTCACCAAATAGGCGAACAGGAATGACCCGAGAATTATTTAATACGAGGCAATCTCCAGGTAATAAGTAGGATGTAATCGCTGAAAACGTTTGATGTGAACTTGCTTCCTTTTCTTGATCCCAAACAAGTAATTTAGACGCTGTACGATCTTGCAATGGTGTTTGGGCAATTAATTCCTCAGGTAATTCATAATTATAATCATCCATCTTCATAACATGTTGCTCCCTATCTGTTAACGAAATTTACTAAAAAGGTAAAAAATTATTGTTAATACGATGCTTACTACGATAGAAGTCATAATTGGAAAAAAGACCGTTACATTTCCTTTTTTAAATGTAACATCTCCCGGTAATTTACCAATCAATGTCCAAATGGTTCCAATAATAATAAAGACAACTCCAAGCAATAAAAACATTTTACCTATTTGCATTACTGATCACCTTTGCTAAGTCCAAAATGAGCATACGCGTTTTCTGTTGCAATTCTTCCTCTGGGCGTTCTTTGTAAATAACCAATTTGTAATAAATATGGTTCGTATACATCTTCAATTGTTTGTGATTCTTCTCCAATTGTTGCTGCAATCGTATCTAAACCGACTGGACCACCATTAAATCCGTCGATAATGGAACGCAATAATTTATGGTCGATATGATCTAAACCTACATCGTCCACTTGTAACATCTCAAGCGCTAATTTTGTTGTCTTTAACGTAATTTCTATTTCGCCTCTCACTTGCGATATATCACGAATTCGCTTCAATAATCGGTTCGCAATTCTTGGTGTACCGCGTGATCGACTTGCTACTTCATTTGCTGCTTCCTCTTGAATTGGCATATCAAAAATGGTAGCCGTTCGTTCAATAATCGCAGCTAAATCTTTCGGTTCATAAAACTCTAATCGAGTTAACACACCAAAGCGATCACGTAATGGTGCTGATAATAAACCTGATCTAGTTGTTGCACCTATTAACGTAAATGGCGGTAGATCAATTCGTACGGATCTTGCACTAGGTCCTTGTCCAATGACAATATCTAAAAAATAATCCTCCATAGCTGGATATAATACCTCTTCTACGGCCCTCGGTAAACGGTGTACTTCATCAATAAATAAAACATCACCAGGCTCTAAAGAGGATAATATTGCTGCAAGATCTCCTGATCGTTCAATTGCTGGTCCTGATGTAGAGCGAAATTGAACACCCATTTCATTCGCAATAATCGCAGCTAATGTCGTTTTTCCTAAACCAGGGGGACCATAAAGCAAAACATGATCCAATGCTTCTTCACGCATCTTAGCTGCTTGAATAAAAATACTTAAGTTTTCTTTCACTTTATCTTGACCAATATATGAAGCCAAAATGGTAGGGCGTAGACTAAGTTCAACAGCGGATTCTTCTTCTAGTTGTTCACCTGTTACAATCCGTTCATCCATCAGAAACCCTCCCTTTTCATTCCTTTAATTTTTTACAAGTAATGCTAATGCACGACGTATCGCGGCATCTGTTTCTGCGATTTCTTCTTTTTGCAATGTTGGCATAACAGAATTAATTTCTCTTTCTGTATATCCAAGTGCTTGTAATGCTTCTTTTGCTTCCAATAATTGAGAACTATTAGCATGATCAGACAATAGACCAGCTTGCTTCTCCTCAATAACAACTATATTTGTTAACTTTCCTTTTAAGTCAAGAATGATTTGCCGAGCAGTCTTTTTTCCAACCCCTGGAAATTGAGTTAAGTATTTCTCATCTTCAGTTTCTACTGCCGCTATAAAGTCTGGTACGTGAACACTTCCCAATATACCAATCGCACTCTTTGGCCCAATACCTGATACTGATATTAGTTTAGTAAATAAATACTTTTCATCTTCATCTTTAAATCCATACAGTTGCTGTACATCTTCTCTAACATGATGATATGTGTGGACAAATAACTCTTGTTCTAATGAGGATTGAAACACAAATGGGTTTGGACAAATTATTTCATATCCTACACCACTTACGTCTACAATAATTATATCTTCTTGAATAATAGTAAGCTTTCCTTTAATATATGCAATCACTTTTTTTACCCTCTCTACTTAAGCCTCTTCTAAATTATGGTGAACATCTTGTACATCTTCACTATCTTCTAACATGTCGATTAATTGCAAGACCTTTTGTTCTCCATCTTCTTCTAGCACTGTATATGTTTGTGGAATAAGAGTTATTTCCGCTTCCTCAATCTTATAACCTCCTGCTTCTAATTGAGTGCGCACTTCTTCAAAGTCAGTAGGTTCTGTTACAATTTCATATACTCCTTCTTCGATTTCAATGTCTTCAGCTCCTGCTTCAATAGCGGCTAAAGTGAGCTCATCTTCATCGATTGCTTGATCTTCGTCGACGATGATGATTAATCCTTTACGATCAAACATAAACGATACACAGCCACTTTCACCAAGGTTACCTCCATGTTTACTAAAGGCGTGTCGTACTTCTGATGCAGTACGATTACGGTTATCTGTTAATGTATGTACGATGACAGCTGTACCTCCCGGACCATATCCTTCGTAGGTGACTTCCTCGAAACTTGCACCATCTAATGTTCCTGTTGCTTTTTTCACTGCACGCTCTATATTATCATTCGGCATATTATCTGCTTTAGCCTTATCAATTGCCGTTCGTAAGGCAGGGTTCATATCAGTATCCCCGCCCCCTTCTTTTGCTGCTGTATAAATGAATTTAGCATGACGCATAAAAATCTTACCTCTTTTTGCATCTTGCGCACCTTTTCTTCTTTGTATATTATGCCATTTAGAATGTCCAGCCATTGCCCATTCCCCTTTCCTGTCAAAATCCTTATTCAGTATATCAAATCATAAACTAATTATAAAGAAGATAGCTAATCAAAAAACAGATGAATACAACCCTTTGCATATCAAAGGTGCCTTTCATCTTCAAAGTTGACATAAACTGTAACGTAGTGCTAGGATATTTTCGATATAAAAATACAGAGATACTAATTTCATCCAAATTGATACAGTGGCAATCCGCATCCTGAATATACTTCGCTTTCCGTGGGCGAGTGTCGAGCCTCCTCCGGGCTACGCCCTACGGAGGCTCGCCGATCTCTTACTTCCCACTGGAGTCTACGTATATTCAGGATGCTAAGTTTTTATTAATTGAATCAGATTATTGTTATGAACAATTTTCAGCAAATATTCCTTTCACTAACATACCGTTCGGTAATAGTAAGTATAGTCTCTAAAGTCTTGTCGCCAAATAGCATATTAGCGTAGGAAAAACACGGAGACTCCTGCGGGAAAGCGAAGACGATGAGACCCCGCAGTGAGCGCTCTTTGCTCGCGAGGAGGCTCATCGCGAGCCCGCGGAAAGCGGAGTGTTTTTCCGAAGCGGTAGCTTCATACACTACCTAGCATTATGTCGCAGTCTATGCATTCCTTTCAAAAACAGTAATCTTTAGAAGACAAAGCTTATTTCAAGCGTAATTGTGTTGCGATATTTCTTTTATGTTCTGTTCTCCGATGCATCTGTTCAATCATCTCTTGATCCTTTTCTGGAATCGCTTCACCTAAGAGATAGGCATCAATATTATCGTACGTCGTTCCCATTTCATCTTCATCAGTTTGTCCGACCCATAAATCGGCACTCGGTTTTTTATCAATAACTGCTTGAGGCACTTCTAAATAAGTAGCAAGATCAGCAACTTCTTGTTTCGTTAAATCTACAATTGGTTGTAAATCAACGCCACCGTCACCATATTTCGTAAAATACCCTGTATGCCACTCTGCCGCATTATCCGTCCCCACGACTAGATATTGATAATTGGTTGCAATTGTATACAATGTGCTCATTCGTAATCTTGCACGTAAGTTAGCGTCTGCTATTCGATCTTGTTGATTATTCCATTCATTTTTTGTTTTAATCTCTTGTTTAATTGCTCTGTATAATAGTCCATGTGAATCAGATAAGTCTATATTAAGATAATCTACGCCACAAGCATTCACTACGTTTTCGGCATCAATTATATCTTCTGGATTATTCTGGACTGGCATAATTACTCCTAAAGAGTTATTTGGAAATGCCCTTTTAATTAAATTAACAATAACAGCCGAGTCTAACCCACCACTTACTCCGACTAATAAACCACGCACATTTGCTTGTTCGACTTGTTCCTGTAGCCAAGAAACTATTTTATTTACCGTTTGTTCCATCTTGATCATTCCTTTACTATTAGTAGTTTGTTTAATTCATGATTAAAAGGAAAAAAGACGATTCAATCATCGTCCTCTATCCTTATATTATACACTTTTTTTATAGAGTAGAAATGATTTACATTTTCTCCTTTTTATTGTGGGTAACTAAATTTTGATCATGCGCAGTAAAAATAGGTTGATGACAATGACAACATACACCATGTATTGGTCGTTGATCTTTTAATAGAGGTTGATTATTTCTCGTTAATCGCTGTTTGGCATCATCCTCCAACGCTGACCCCATCGGTCGTCGATGGACTTGGGCATAGACTGTTTTTGGATGTTCCCTCGGAATGTCCCCTTTAAGGTCAGCTCGTTTGTTAGAGGTAGATTTATCTTCCAATAATGGTGGTTTTACTAGTTCTTGCTGTTGCGTTTGTTTTGCCGTCACTTGAACAAAATCAGATGGGATTTTTAATTTCATACCGGGGATCAGTTGTTGAATATCGGAAATATGAGGATTTTCCTTTTCGATTTCTTCCTTACTTATTTGATACATTGTAATGATAGATTGTAACGTATCCGTTTTTTGTACAATATGAATCTTCATTAGCATCTTCTCCTTTTACTTAATAGTATCTAGGTTACCGCCTAGTATTACTATATGCGTTAAGGTCGTCCGAATTGCTTAACGAAAATAAACATGCCTACATCATAAGCAGGCATGCATGAATTAAGGTGAATCAAATTGGTGAACTGGATACGATCCAAGGAAAGTTACTTTACAATCTAACGCTTCTAGTTCTCCTTTGACACCTGGAAAAAGCACATCATCGTATGGTTCATCTACATCAATAATGAAGAAATAATTACCTAGACCAGTCTTCATTGGTCGTGATTCTATTTTTGATAAGTTCATTTTCCTCCATGCAAACGCAGATAATACTTGATGGAGCACTCCAGCACGATCTTCTGGTAATGTAACTAAAATACTTGTTCTTTCTAGTTTGATCGGATGATTGATTTTAACAAAGTTCTCATCTTTTGCCAACACGATAAATCTTGTATAATTATTTGGATAATCGTGAATATCAGGATTCAGCATCGTTAAGCCAAATTCTTTGGCGGCTAATCGGTTCCCAATAGCTGCTATAGTTAAATTATTTGATTCACTTACCATTTCCGCTGCACTACCTGTTGAATTAGAGAAATGGATCTTTGCCTCTGGCAGATGATTATGTAAAAATTGCTGACATTGAGCAATTGCATGACGGTGTGAATGAACTTCTGTAATATCAGATAACTTACCATCAAAATCTTTATGTACGAGTAAATTTTGAGCGATTGGTACAACTACTTCTGCAATTACTGGTAAACGAACTTGATGTACTAAATAATCAATGGATAAATGCACTGTACCTTCAATCGCATTCTCAATCGGTACGACAGCAATTTGAATTGACCCATCTGCAACTGCATCAATACATTGAGGAATCGTATCAAAGGCAACTTTATCATCCCCATTAAATGCTACGTCTACTGCTAATTTTGTAAATGTTCCTTTTGGGCCTAAATAGCCTATTTTATGCGCCAAATCTCTTCCCCCTCATGCTTTTACAATAAAAACATTTAAATTGTGTAATAATTCACATATCATAAGATTAACAAAACGGTCTATTTATATCTACCGTTTTGTCTTATTATTCAACAAATTCAAATACAATATCTACTAGTCGTACTGCGTCACCATCAACCGCACCACGTTCACGTAATGCAGCATCGACGCCCATTTGTCGTAATTGACGAGCAAATCGTTGCACGCCCTCATCTGATTCAAAGTTTGTCATTTTACATAATCGTTCTACTTTTTGACCAGACAAGACAAATGTCCCGTCATCTTCTCTTGAAATCACAAAAGTTGGATCCTCTTGTGTAGGCTTGATGAGCACTTGTTCATCTCCCGTATCAATTTTTGGAATCTGCGCCAATGAGTCAGCAATTGCATATAATAATTTGTTTATTCCTACTTTTGTAACAGTAGAAATTGGATAAACTTCTACATCCTCGACCAATTGCTCCCTGAACTTGTCTAAATAGTTCTGCGCTTCAGGCATATCCATTTTATTCGCTACAACAATTTGTCGTTTCTCTCCCAAGCTATTATCATACTCATGTAATTCTTGGTTAATTGTTTCAAAATCTTCGTATGGATCTCTACCTTCTGTACTAGCCATATCAATTATATG
>JAPFCO010000084.1 GCA_026169505.1 Pseudogracilibacillus sp. | reverse complement strand
GGTTCGAACCTACGACCGATCGGTTAACAGCCGATTGCTCTACCACTGAGCTACTGTGGAATAATATTAATTGATGATACTATGTATATAATGCGTTATGTTTGATAGCTCGTCGTGTGAAACAGACTCCTCGCAGAACTTTTTTTCAAAAAGTTTGCTCTACCACTGAGCTACTGTGGAATAATATTAATTGATACATTTTTTCTAGTTATGCATTATAATTGTTAACTACTTATGTAAAAACACCTCTACGACTGAATCAATCATTCGTATCGTGTAAGTCACGTAACTTGAAAAGAACAATTCAAATTTTAGCGACAATTTATATTATATCTCTTTCTGTAAATAATGCAAGCAAATACATTTAATTCTTTTTTTACTCTCTGACACAAGGCGAAAGAACTGTCACCTAAATTAATATAACACATTATACCTTCCAATGCCAGTGAAGGTATAATATGCCTTTAAATTACTAACTGATCAATGTGTTGAACTAATGAAACAATCTCAGGTTTACTAATTTGTGCATCTGCACCTACCTTTTCACCTTTATGATATAGATCATCTGTGATGAGTGACGAAAAAACGATGACAGGTATATCTTTTAATCGATCATCTTTTTTTATTTTGTCTGTTAAATGATGCCCATCCATCTGTGGCATTTCGATATCGGTAATAATTAGGTTCAGATGTTGATCTAATGAAGTCGATTCATCTTCAGAAATCATTGTTAAAAATTCCCAAGCTTCTTTTCCATTTTCATAAAATACAACTTGATCGTAACCGGCTTCATGAAGTGTTTCTTTTAGTAACTCTCGTAACATCGGTGAGTCTTCAGCAACAACTATTTTCTTTTCCGATCTTTCACGCTCTCCTAATACTTCTAAACTCTCTACATTCACACCTGTTTGTGGATTTATTTCAACAACTATTTTTTCAAAATCTAATAAAATAGACATTTTATCTTCTAATTTTATGATTCCAATTGCATGTGCTTCTTCACCTGAGGAGAGATCTGAAGGCTTTTCAATTTGTTCCCAGGTAATCCGATAGATTCGAGAAACATCATGCACACGGAACGCAATTTTGATCTGATTTAATTCCGCGATGATAAATTTATCTTTTGAAGGATCTGCAGATTCAGGCATGCCTAATACTTTCGCTAAATCAACAACTGGTAATACTTCATCACGTAGTCGAGTGACTCCTTCTACATTTGGATGCGCATTTGGAATCGGTGTTACATCAATGACATGAACGATTTCTCTTACTTTCAAAACATTTATTCCAAACAAACCATGACCAATACTAAACATCACAATTTCTAATTCATTTGTTCCACTTTCCAGTAATATTTCTGTTTGTGTTTGTTCTTGTGATTGCTCCATCTTTATCCCTCCACGAATCAAATTGACTCTAACCATAAAGCACCATTACTAAAGAACTACTATAAGTATAGCAGAAGAGGATATTTACAACAATTATTTATGCATTAGTTTTAAATAATTTAAAAGATTAGTCAATGTTATCATACGGATTTATTGCTACACTACTACAACCTGTAGTTGAGTAGTTGATTTAGGCAATGATGAAATTGATTCAGATAATAACATTTTAGACTTACTTTTGTTATTATAAGTAAGAAGAAACACTAAGCAATTATAAAGGGGTAGTGATTATGTTACATAAATTAAAACAAATTTATCCAACCCTAATTCCTTATCAGTCGCCCACACCGGATGGATATATATGGTTTCTTACAAATGAGGGTGAACGATTTGGTATTTATGAAAATGATCTAACATCAAAAGACATTGCGATATTATCTTCTTTACTTACACGATTTATACCAAACATTCCACTTGCTACACTTGAAGCACAACGTTGGCATGATCGAATTAATCATGATACAAACGAAGAAACAAAAGATGCTTTCCGATTTGTTTATTTCTCGATACCAAAAAACCAAATTGAGCCAGAAACTTTTCAAGAAGCCCTAAACGAACTGTTCGATACATCCATTCCAATTTTGTGGATAAATGAAGTAGAAGGAATTTTAATCGAAATAATCCCTTTTTTAGATACGAAAATTAATTATGAACAGTTTATTCATGTATTTATCGCTGATTTATCAGTGAAAGTTCGCCTATATATAGGAGAAGTGAAAAACTCTTATCGTGATTTAAAAGTTTATTATGATGATTTGCTTCATAAATCATCTGTAGTTTTAGCGGTAACTAATAAAGAAGTCGTCTATTATGCGGAGGCAATACCGTATCTTATTCTTCACAACATGAGTCAACAACAAAAAGAGCAACTAATTGCAAGCATTTTAAAAGATTTTCATGATGATACAGAAATGATTAAAACGTTAGAAATGTTTTTTGATTCCAATTTAAACATTTCAGAAACAGCTAAAAAAATGTACATGCATCGAAATAGTGTTCAATATCGGATTGACAAATATATAAATGAAACAGGGATTAATATACAGAATATTGATGAAGCTATCGCTGTAAAATTAGCTTTGCTTGCCAAAAACCAATAAACTCAACTCCTCCTGTCACTTTGCACAAAAACTATTAAAAAGTTTGTGCACTCTTTCCATTCATGAAATATTTCCTAAAAGGTACAATATAGAAAATAAGCAATTTGGGGGATAAAAACATGGCAGAACTTAAATTAAATAATATTAAAAAAGTATATGGTAAAGATGTAGTTGCGGTGGAAGATTTCAATTTATCGATTGATGATAAGGAATTTGTTGTATTCGTAGGTCCTTCTGGTTGTGGGAAATCAACTACATTACGGATGATTGCAGGGCTAGAGGAAATTTCTGATGGTGAACTTTATATTGACGATGTACTGATGAATGATGTCGCACCAAAAGATCGTGATATTGCTATGGTTTTCCAAAACTATGCTCTTTATCCACATATGAATGTTTATGATAATATGGCATTCGGTTTAAAGTTGCGTAAATTTAAAAAGTCAGAAATAAAAGATCGAGTCGATAATGCAGCGAAAATTTTAGGATTAGAAGATTTCTTAGACCGCAAGCCGAAAGCTCTTTCAGGTGGGCAACGCCAGCGAGTTGCTTTAGGTAGGGCAATTGTGCGAGATCCAAAAGTCTTCTTAATGGATGAGCCTTTATCGAACTTAGATGCGAAACTACGAGTCCAAATGCGTGCAGAAATTCAAAAACTACATCGACGCCTCCAAACAACGACAATTTATGTGACACATGACCAAACAGAAGCGATGACAATGGCTACACGTTTAGTAGTTATGAAAGATGGTATTATTCAACAAGTTGGTACACCTAAGGAAATTTATGATAATCCAGATAATGTGTTTGTTGGTGGATTTATTGGATCACCTGCCATGAACTTTTTAGAAGGTTCTATTGCAAATGGTTATATTCACATCGACGATTTGTCTGTGAAACTTCCTGATGATAAATGGAAATTTTTACAAGACAAAGGATATGATCAAAAGAAAGCTATATTAGGTATTCGTCCTGAAGACATTTATGATGCTTCTGGAAACTCTGAGCTATCAAATGATACAAATATTGAAATTGCTGTAGATGTTGCTGAATTAATGGGATCAGAAACGATTGTCTATGGTGAAGTTGCTGGTCAAAATATCGTTTCACGCATCGATGCTAGAACTGGTATTTTAGCTGGGTCAACATTACAATTACATTTCGACATGGATACAGCGCATTTCTTTGATAAAGACTCTGAACTGCGGATTAAATAATTTTTTCATTAGCTGAAGCCTTCTATTTATTTAGAGGGCTTTTTAGTAATAATAAGTAGATAAGCCAAGCGTAGTCCTGTAACCTGAAGGATAGATGCTAGGAGAAAGGAAGATATAATGATGTTATATAAAAAATTAAATAATGGTAATCAAATTCCTCAACTTGGTTATGGAGTATGGAAAGTGATAAATGAAGAAGCATTGACAGCCGTGGAGTCCGCGATTAAAAGAGGTTATCGCCTTATAGATACAGCAACTATTTATCGAAATGAGCGTGGCGTTGGTGATGCGCTTGCTAAGAATATAGTTCCACGTGAAGATTTATTTATTACAACAAAAGTTTGGAATGCTGATCAAGGATATGATCAAACAATCGCTGCTTACAATGACAGTTTAGAAAAACTTAGACTTTCCTATGTTGACTTATATTTAATCCACTGGCCAACACCTAAATATGATACCTATATTGAAACGTACAAAGCTTTAGAAAAGCTATATCATGATGGAAAAGTAAAAGCTATCGGTGTCTGTAATTTTGACATCGAACATTTAGAACGCATTATGGCAGAATGCACTGTCATCCCTACTGTGAATCAAGTCGAATGTCATCCATATTTACAGCAAAAAGAATTAAGGGAATTTTGTCATAAACATCATATTCAATTAGAAGCATACAGTCCTTTAATGAATGGCAAAACTGTTTTACAAGATACAGAAATAACTGCTTTAGCAGAAAAGCATAATAAAACACCAGCACAAATTATTTTAAGATGGCATCTTCAATCTGATCACATTGTTATTCCGAAAACAGTCACACCCTCTCGAATGGAAGAAAATCTAAATGTATTTGACTTTAACCTAACAGCTAGTGATATGGAAGTTATTTCCAGACTTGATCGCAATGAACGGATAAACGGTATTCCAAGCGAGATGCATATTCGTTAATGTTCTTTTTTCACTGCAACATAACAATAGAAATATCCCGTTATACAGTATTCCAACGATATAACGGGGTATTTATCTGTATGTTACTCTAGTTTTTAGCTAAAGCTTTTACCGGCCACATGGAAATATTTTCAGCCATATCCCAGAACATATATTCAAAATAACTTGTCTTAACAACAATTTCCTCTAATTTTTTCAATTCCGCCTCTGGCTTCCCAGCAGCCAGCTTATTAATCAGGTCTATACAATCATCTGCAATTTGCGTAAATCCTTCTGAAGCATACATACTTACCCAGTTACCATATAATTCATGTTCGGTTGCCCCAGGCCATGTCGCTAGTTGTTTTCCTATCCAATTATAGCTCCATGCACATGCTAAGACTGCTGCAACAGCATTTTCTACACCACCTAGTGATGATTGACTAATCATATAGCTAGTGTAAGCAGTCATTGTTGCTGAAGGTTCTGTTGCTTCTAAAGCCTCATTAGATATGCCAAGTCTTTCTGCATATTCCCGGTGTAAATCCATTTCAAAGTTAAGTGTTCCGTGAAGTAGATTTGCAAAAGTAGTCATTGTTTCTAAATCATTTGCTTTCTGACTTCCAATCGCAAATATACGTGAATATTCAATTAAATAAACATAGTCTTGCTTCATATAATGAATGAACTTATCCTTATCTAATGTTCCTTCACCTATTCCTTTTACAAAAGGGTGTTCTAAATAACTTTCCCAAACTGGCTCAACTGCTTGAAATATTCTGTCACTAAACAACATTGTATCTTGCTCCTTTTTTATTTTGGCTATTTTCGTATGTATTATTGTTTTTATCATGATAGCTGCAACATACAAATAAATGGTATATGAATCGCATGAGTACGAATTTTATCGCACCTGATTAGATTGACTTCACACGAAACAGGATCCCATCGCACGAAGGAATGTTTTTCCTAAGCGATGTTTCACAGTTTATCTAAATTCTATTAAAAACAACAATCTTTACAAATACAGCCTTTGGTTTTATTGAATATCGAATATGTATAGGGCGAATCAATTATTGCTTGTACAATATAAAAAGCCATTCCACTTATAACTATAGGGAATGGCTTTATCACATTTATTTTATGTTTTGGCTACACTTCCCTACGCTAGCATGAACTAGATCAGGTTCTAAGGGTCAAGATTCCTCTTTCTCAGCAAATGATTGCTCCCCCAGTGACTCGTATATTCAATTAAGTATAGCTAACCATACCTCATGTCAATTGTCAAAATACTTCCAATTTTATACAGCTGTTTTGGAATCTATTTGCATCGTCTTTACGACTAATTTAGCATAAGCAACAG
>JAPFCO010000147.1 GCA_026169505.1 Pseudogracilibacillus sp. | reverse complement strand
CGATTAGCAAATAAAAAAATCGCTAAAATAGGCGATCGACCTGGGATAACAAAACAACAACAATGGATTAAAGTTAGAAAACAGTTTGAGTTATTAGATACACCAGGAATATTATGGCCGAAATTTGAAGATCAATTGATCGGGATGAAGCTAGCAGCAATTGGTACAATTAAATTTGAACTTGTGCCAACACAAGACATTGCCGCATTTGTGTTGAATGATATTTTCAATAACCAGCCGGAAAAGTTACTAGAGCGATATCAAATAAAGGATGTCACAGATATGTGGGAGACTTTCGAAATGATAGGTAAAAGCCGTGGAGCATTAGAGAGTGGTGGGCAAGTTAACTTTGATAAGGTCGCAGATATTGTACTTCGAGATTTTCGCACTAGTCGATTAGGAAGAATTACTTTAGAGTTGCCGACAGAGGAAGGTGTGTGAAAACACACCTTTTTATTTTTTATGGAAATTCATTCGGTGTAGGTCGATTTTGGCATGTGAGAATTTAGATTGATATTCACTAGGTATGAAACTACTTCAAAAATAAAAAAAACTACCGATATAAAAGACAGGGAGTATGAAGATGAATAAAAAATCCATTCAAATGATTAAGCAAATGTTTGCTGATCATCAAATAGATGATCAATTATTGACGATGCTTCGATCAGATAAACGAAAAGGCGTCGAAAAAATCGTAAAACAATATGACAAACAGCAGGAAAAAAATGCAGATCAAATGCGAATTTATGAGGAAAAGTGGAAATTTGAAAACGAGTTTCGTTTACGAGATAATGATCTGATTGCAGGAGTCGATGAAGCTGGACGGGGCCCTTTAGCTGGACCTGTAGTAGCTGCAGCCGTTATATTACCAAAAGACTTCCAATTAATTGGTCTGACGGATTCAAAACAGTTAACAGAATTAGAGCGCAATGAATTTTTTGAAATGATAAAAGAACAGGCGATAAGTTATCATATCTCCATGATTGACAATGAAATAATTGATCAGTTGAATATTTTAGAAGCAACAAAAAAAGCAATGGTGGAGGCACTAATCGAATTAAAACCATTACCAAACATCGGACTAATTGATGCAGTTCCTTTACCTCATCTTCCATTTCCTACAAAGGAAGTGATTAAAGGGGATGATAAAAGTATTTCAATCGCTGCAGCAAGTGTATTAGCAAAAGTAACGAGAGATCGATTGATGGATAAAATGGCTTTAGAATTTCCGCAATATGCTTTTGATCAACATAAAGGATACGGTACTAAAAAACATTTAGAAGCTTTATCCATACATGGTCCTAGTCGATATCATAGGAAGAGTTTTGCGCCTGTTATGAAATATATCAACAGATAGAGGGATAAGCGATGGCAATTAATAAAATTCAGCATCATTTATTTGCAAAACGTACCGACAATAAGGTCATTCATTTAAAAGAAGGTCAAATAATAAAAGGGAAAATTATCAAACTGTACTCGGATCATCGTGCGGAAATTAGAATTG
The DNA here is from genome assembly GCA_026169505.1 of Pseudogracilibacillus sp. Classification (GTDB taxonomy): domain Bacteria; phylum Bacillota; class Bacilli; order Bacillales; family Amphibacillaceae; genus Pseudogracilibacillus. Next base: position 1,153 of record JAPFCO010000147.1, on the reverse strand, counting down.
GTACGACTACACTCATCGCTCAATTAGAAACATCGTTAAGTGTTGGGAATTCATATTATTTTCAAGTACAAGAAAAGCATGATCAAATCTATTTACAAGTTGTACAAGGTGATCGCTATAACGGATCTCCCACGATTCATTCTCTAATGAAACAATTACAAATTAAAGAAACAAATATGAGTACGATGTTGATAGAAAAATTAATAACAAATGGAGTCCCATTTAATCGAACACAAATAGTACAAGCATTACAACTGTTGCAGTCTAGTTCACAAAAGGAAGCTGCAATGGATGTTTTGCAAAGAATGATTGAAACTAAATTACCAATTACTCATTCTGTTTTTCAAGCAATTTCTTCACTTGAAAAGAATGATTTTACTACAACAATGACAGCGTTATATACGGCATTACAACAGTCTGCCACTCCACTTAATAAAAGTGAACAAACATTATTACAGCTGTTGGGGTCATTTATCCAACGACCAGACAGTGGTAATGTGGAATATACTCAGATGATCCTCGATAAAATAAAAAACAGTGAGTTTGTTTTTAATATGTTTCGTCTGCTTGGATTATTTGATGCTACATTGGATCATGATGAAGTTATTATCCGGTTGCAGCAATATATCGACACAAAATCAATTCAATATTATCCACTACAACAAGTAACTAGTGAAGCGCAACTCCAACAAATTACTTCTCAAGCACAGATTGATATGAAGCAATTATTACTTAGTGAATCAAAATTAATAAGCGCAGTATTAAAAGCGATTAGTATTTATCATCCGATACAAACAGCCTCGCTGAACCAAAATGAATTTCATTCTTTTATAGAGCTAATTCAAAAAGAGGTAATGCCACTCTTGCCTCTACAAACTCAACAGTCATTAGTGAATGTTTTAAATCCGTTAACAGTAAATAATCAAGCTTCTATTTTGCCATACATTCAAGCTTTTACGAATCCAGAAGTTTATAGCACCTTATCAACAGTAACAACAAACTTCAGTGCTGCTCCAATAAACGAGCTCCCAACCCTTGCGATTCAACAGCAGTTTGTAGCGCATATTACACATTATATGCAAACGATTGGACTTACAATGGAACATGAAATAATTCAAGCATTACAAAGTGGTCAGGAAGATTTCCAAGGTTT
>JAPFCO010000491.1 GCA_026169505.1 Pseudogracilibacillus sp. | reverse complement strand
CCAGCCACCTAATGGTTGAAACCTGATCATTCCATTTTCAGTAATCTGAGTAACCATGAAACCCACTTCATCCATATGACCAGCAACCATCACACGAGGACCTTCTCCGTGCTTCACACCAAATACGCTACCTAAATTATCATGAATTATTTCATTAGCATATGTAGCTAATTGTTCTTCCATATAATTTCGTACTCGTTTTTCATCACCTGGCGCGCCTTGTAATTCAGTTAATGTTTGAAACATTTCTAATGTAGATTTCTCCATTTTAACTACTTCCTTTCTTTATAAGTCCTTACAAAATGATCTTTATAAATAAAAATAACGTAAATGTCATATGTTTTTATGCAAATTCACACCATTTCATGTATACTAGGTATAAACTTAGTTTAATTAAATAGAGTGGAGTGAATGATACGATGAGTCGGAAAAGAGTTGTACTAGCTGCCGGTTTAGGTATTGCCATTGGATACTTACTCAAAGAACAATTAGATGAAAACAAGAAGATTTCACCAGAAAAGGCGTTACAATACGCTAAAGAAACTTTTCAAAAGAACGGTCCAATCAATGGCTCTTGGATTTATATAAAGCCTGAGAAGATTGATAAAAACGGTCTAACATACAACACATATCGTGGTGGAATTAGCCGTAATATTGATGGTGAAAACAAACAGTTTGATTTTTATGTCGATATTGCCACTGGTGCAATCATTGATACCCAACCAATCACCGCATAAATGAACAGCCATCCGCTAATAGGGTGGCTGTTTTATTTTTCCTATCTTCGCAAATGGAATATACTCGCTTCCCGTGGGCGAGTGTTGAGCCCTTCGACGTACAGGATATACTAGTGCAGACGTTGTCACAGGACGTGACGGTCTTAGTCTGTCTCGGGCTGTGCCCTCCGGGGTCTCACGATCTCTTCGCTCTCACAGGAGTCTCGCATATTCCATTTGCTAGGTTGTGAGTCACCATTCACATTTTCACACAAAATCCGAATTCCCTTTATTTATATTCATACCGTTCCCTTTTCACTTCATTTACCACATTGCCGTCTTCATCAAATTGTAAAGCTCTATAATATGCATCATGATAAAATGTGTACCAAGCGCGATGGTTGTATCCATAATCCATCCACTTCTCTTTTTGATGAACAGATGTGATTGGATAATCATCATAAGCCATGACCCAAAGTTTATTCTGATGGCCATGAGTCGCCATAATATCAGCCATATGTATAAAACAGTCATCCCCATCTTCATATACTAAAATACAATGACCGTCACTATGTCCTCCAGTATGAATCATCTTCAACTCATCCGTTATCTGTATTTCCCCTTCGAAGGCTTCTACCTGATCTTGGATAGGCTCCCAATTCATTTTCCAATAGGTAGCCACTGAACGAATATTAGGGTTACGCATTTCTTCCCACTCTACTGCCGAGGTTATAATTGGAGTGTTCGGAAATACTGACTCATAGGAATCACCAACTAGCTTTGTTAGACCACAAGCATGATCAAAATGTAAATGCGTCATTAAAATACAGTCGATATCTGCTGTTGTCATATTTAATTGAGCTAATGAGTCTTCTATAAATGATTCTTCTAAAACACCAAAGTTTCGCATTTGTTTTTCCGTAAGTTTACCATTTCCCATACCAGAATCGACTAAATAATTTTTTCCATCTAATTGAATTAAAATTGGATCCGTTCTCAATTCGATTTGATTCTTATCATTAACGGGATAACGTCTCGTCCATAAAGGTTTTGGCACAACTCCGAACATTGCCCCACCATCAAGAAAATTGACGCCACCCTTCAACCATGTTAGTGTTGCTTTTCCTACTTTTAACTGCTCCATCTGTCTCTCCCCTTTTGGATCATTCACCATTTTTGTATATTATAACAAACTTAGGGCAGAATAACATTGAGGTGATTTAAAATGTGTTTAACGATACAAAATCAGTTAACACTTTTACATGATTTACTTGATGAACAGATGACGTTGAAATCCGTCTCAGTGAATGAATACCGACAAATTAAAAAACTAGTTCAAACGATGACGACAAATAAAGCAATCGAAGAAGAGTTACAAGCTATTCTTCCAGAAATATATTGTTATGGAATCAAAGGAGAACAGGTATCCTCTCTTGATGATCATATTATCGACAATGAACAAAATATTCGCACATGGTTACAACTTATTCAACAAACAAAAACAAATATTTGTGACCCATCTAGTCAATTGAAGCACCTTTTATAATCGTAGGGTTAGCTGTTTTTTTAATTGAGCATTTCATTGTGCTACTTGTTTCTCCATCAACTTGATATGGTACAGGTTCTGTTGCCTGTATTTTTATTTGGCGTGCTTTGAAAGTTGATACTTCTTTAAAGCGAAGATGTCGCCCAGTAAAAACCGTACTAAATAGTACAAGTACTTTCCATTTTGATATAGAATCAATCACAATGATGGAATAATCATCCTTATTATTTTCTGCAAGTGGATTTACTTTCATTCCACCACCTATATATGGATGATTATTCACTGTAAATAAAAGACATTGTGAAAATTCTCTTTCTACTCCATCCATTTCAACTGTAATCGACACTGGCTTATAAAATAGTAACTCTTTTAATAAGGAAAACAAATAAATAATTGGGCTTAAGTACAAACGATTGAATAATCTTTTGTAACGTGAATTATTTGCACTTGCTGCAACAACTGCATCAAAACCAAATCCAATACAATTAACAAAGTAGTTATCCTTTATTTGATTCGTCTCATATACACCGAGCCAATAATCTAACGTTTTCACATTATTTTTAATCGCATACAATGTTTCCTTAGGGTCTTTCTTTAGACGAAAACCTCGAGCAAAATCATTACCAGAACCCCCTGGTATAAAAGAGATTGGCACATCATGTAACTTCATTCCATTCATTACTTCATGTAATGTTCCGTCACCACCAATAATAACTATCCCTTCAACAAGTTGCCCATCGATTGTTTCCTTTATTTCTGCTGCTATTATTTCAGCATGTCCGCTATATTCAGTATAATAGCAGATCGGATTTAATTGTACATATTCTGGATCTTTTAAAAGCTTTACATGAATCTTTTTTGCGCGCCCATTTCCGGCAATGGGATTTATAATGAAAATATACATTTATGTCTCCTTGAAACTCTCCATTGTCATAAAAGAATCATCATGCTCTGTCCATTCTGGCCTTCTAACAGACGTACTGTGACAGTGGTGTAATAATGCTTCCATTGATTTTAACTGGACATTTTTTAATGGTGATTGTAAGGATCTTTTCTTCGTGAACCATTCCTCATAATTTCGTTTTCCAACGAGGTTCGTTTCATATGGTTCTGTGTGATATAGGAAGTCATTCGTTTCAGACAACACTGTTTTATGTATAGGAAAATCAACATCATGCACTTTTAAAATACTAGATACTATTTGTTCTGTTCGTTTTAAAGCGATCAGCGGACTAATTATCGATTGCGTTTGTCCCTTTAATTCAACTTTCCAAGAGTGGCCTTCATTTACGATAATCGTTGCTTGAGAAACTTCCTTGATAATATGAATGATTTCGATACCAATTGGACTGATGAGAATAATTTCTCCGTCCATTGGTGCTTTTTTCACTGAAAAAAGTGGATAATATAATAATAAATAAATATCGGGAAAGCGTTGTAGGAAATACGTTAACGTTTCATCATATACATGTTTTTGATCTGTATATGACTGATGCGAAATTGTCGAGGTTGCCCATTTATACTGAAATGGTAATAGTTGATTTAAAAAAACTTGAATTAATTGCTCTTTCGTTTTCGGTAAATGTTTTTTTCTTGTTTCACGTTCTACATGATCATCTGCGGTTTTTTTAGAAAAAAAGGCGAAATCACTAAATCGTCGTTTATTCGTATTGGTATTTTCTACTTCATCGTTTTGATGTACCGTTTCTTTTTCATCCAGCCATGACTGATGAAATTGCTGCCAATTCTCCTGTTTCAAGCGAATAAATTGAGTAGGATAATGAAACGGATTGGATTCATATCTTGATATATAATCATATAATTTAACTAACTGGGCCATCTCATCTCCTCCTATTTTTTTAATGATTTCACATAAGCAAGTTCTGCTTCATTTAAAAGTCGTGTTTTACCAATTGTAAGATCCTTATCTAAGGATATATCCCCAATACGTAAACGTTTTAAATAGGTTACTTCCATATCAATTGCCCGAAACATTCTTTTTACCTGATGAAATTTACCTTCACAAATAGATAGTTTTATTTCTGAAGTTGTACCTGATTCCACTAGTTCTAAATAAGCAGGTTTTGTTTTATAACCATCATCTAAAACAACACCATTTTTAAATTGCACGATATGATCTTCCGTTACCTGACCATTTACTGTAGCATAATACGTTTTATAAATGTCAGTTTTTGGGGATGTTATTATATGATTTAACATCCCGTCATTCGTAAGTAAAATTAAACCTTCCGTATCTTTATCTAATCTCCCAACAGGAGCTAAATCATAATGTTGATATTTTTCTGGTACTAAATCGATGACTGTTTTATCTTTGTCATCCACTGTGGCTGAGATATAATTTTGTGGTTTATGGATGATCATATATAAATATTTCTCATAATCAATTGTATCTCCATCTACCGTTACGATTTGCTCCTTAGGATCCACATGAACATTACCTTTTACTACTACTTTATCTGCAATTTTGACGCGCTTTTTTTTCAATAATTCTTTCACATCTTTTCGGCTACCATAGCCAGCATGTGCTAATAACTTATCGAGACGCACGTTTTTTCCTCCTAAATCTATTTAATACATTTGTACCTCCTAGTACATGATCCAGTAAAGTCGATTTATAAGCTAAGAACAAGTATATAACTGCACCTATACTAATTCCGATCGCCAACATGACTATTGCTGCACCCCTACTTGTATCAAATGGTAAAATGAAACCTACAAGGTACTTTGAAATCACAATTGATACCCACATAACGATACTGAAAATAACGACAAATAATGTACGTTTCGCTGTTTGCATATACGAAAAGGATAGTACTTTTTGTATGCGCCATAAATTCAGCGTTGATGCAACACCTACTGCCAATCCGGTAGCAAGAATCGATCCTACTCCAGCAAAATAATGGATCAATACAGAATTCAGCAATAGTTTAATGAGAAAACCAATACTTAAACTGACAAGCGCAAATCGTTGTTCATTAATCCCTTGCAAAATAGCAGCCGTAACCGTAAATAATGCAAAAAACAATGCCACTGGTGCATACCAGGCAAGTAATTTACCGGTTAAGCTTAGATCCTGCATCCCATATAATGAACCATATGCTTCATTTGCTAATGTGGATAATCCTACAACTGCAGGAATAACTAATAATAACACTATTTGTATTGCTTGATTGATTTGTTTCAGTAGTTGCTGTCGTTTTTGTTTCGTAAATGATTCTGTTAATGCCGGTACGATTGTTAAAGATAATCCCGTAGCTAATGTTACTGGGATAATGATTAATTTATGCGCATTAAAATTAATAGCTGATAACGAAAGACCTGCAATATCGCCATACCCACTTACAACCATCGCTTTATTAAATGTATAAGTATCTACCGCTTGATATAATGGTATGGCTATGCCAACTAAAACAAATGGACCAGAATAACTT
>JAPFCO010000350.1 GCA_026169505.1 Pseudogracilibacillus sp. | reverse complement strand
TGGTATGGTCAACATTCACCCTTACACTTAAAAAAAGGGTACTTTTATATAAAATAAAAGTACCCTTTTGCTCTATGTAGCTTATTTTACAGCTTCTCTTAGAGCTTTACCAGCTTTAAACGCTGGAACTTTGCTTGCAGGAATTTGAATTTCTTCACCTGTTTGTGGGTTTCTACCTTTACGTGCAGAACGATCACGCACTTCAAAGTTACCAAAACCGATAATTTGTACTTTTTCACCTTCACTAAGTGAATCCATGACTGATTCAAATACTGCATCTACTGCTTTAGCAGCATCTTTTTTAGACAGTTCACTTTTTTCAGCTACTGCATTTACTAAATCTGTTTTGTTCATGACATTCACCTCCTCCCAATAATTATATAATTTGCAATCAACAAATTATAAAGCTATTTCATTTGTTCACCAATTCGCATATTTTTATACTCCATCAGAGCATTAATTGATGATAAGGCTTATACTATACGACTTTACAAGAAAATTCAACATAAAAATAAAGATTTTATAGATTTTTTAATATTTCCGCCTAAAGACTCATTGAATAGAGGGCTTCATAACAAAAAACAATAGATATCTTACATACCTATTGTTTTTTCTTATGACATTTTCATTAATTTGTGTGATTATAAACATAATAGTACCAAAAGCAGAGCCGAATGATTATAAAATAATCGCAATTAACCCTCCAGAACCTTCATTTATAATTCTTTCTAACGTATCTTTTAATTTATAACGTGCATTTTCTGGCATTAAAGAGATTTTCGCTTGAATTCCTTCTCGAACAATCGAACTTAATGATCGACCAAATATATCTGAATTCCAAATCGATAACGGATCTTCTTCAAAATCTTGCATTAAATATTTCACCAATTCTTCGCTTTGTTTTTCTGTGCCAATAATTGGCGCGAACTCTGACTCTACTTCGACTTTGATCATATGAATAGAGGGTGCGATAGCTTTTAATCTAACACCGAAACGTGACCCCTGTTTGATGATTTCTGGCTCTTCCAACTCCATATCTGCTACAGTAGGAGCTGCAATACCGTAACCAGTTTGTTTCACCATTTGTAAAGCGCCCGAAATTTGATCATATTCATGTTTTGCATGCGTTAAATCTTGCATTAAGGCGAGTAAATGATCTTTTCCTTTAATTTCTTCTCCAACAATTTCTTTTAGTATTTCCTCATATAAATTTGCAGGTGCAAATAAATCCATTTCAGCGATTCCTTCACCCATATGCATTCCCGTTATTTGCGCTTGCTCAATGTAGTCAAAAGTAGAAAATTCTCCAATGATATCATCTACATCCCGTAATCTTTTGATGTTTTTAATCGTCGATTGAATGGCCTCTTTATAGTTGATTTTCAACCAATGTTCTTCGTTTAAGACCATGACCCAACTCGGTAAATTAACATTAACTTCTAATACTGGAAATTCAAATAAAGATTCTCTTAAAACATTATATACATCATGTTCATTCATCATTTCGATATTCATACTAAGTACAGGAACATCATGTTGTTCAACTAGACTTTGTCGTAATATTTCTGTTGATTGGTCTGTTGGATTGGCTGAATTCAAGATCATAATAAATGGTTTACCTACTTCTTTTAGTTCATTAATCACTTTCGTTTCTGCATCTACATAATTATCTCTAGGTATTTCTCCAATCGAACCATCTGTTGTCATTACAATACCTATCGTAGAATGCTCTTGGATGACTTTTCTTGTACCAATTTCAGCTGCATCATGAAAAGGGATGGCATCTTCATACCAGGGCGTATGAATCATTCTCGGTCCATTTTCGTCTTCAAATCCTTTCGCACCGTTTACTGCATAACCTACACAATCTACAAGCCGTATATTGACATCCAAACCTTCATCAATCGGTACAGACACAGCTTGATTAGGGACAAACTTCGGTTCGGTAGTCATAATTGTTTTGCCTGCAGCACTTTGAGGAAGTTCATCTAATGCCCGATTCCTTTCATCATCGTTTGCCATTTTCGGTAAGACAACGAGTTCCATAAAACGCTTAATAAAAGTGGACTTACCTGTTCTAACTGCACCAACTATACCTAAATAGACATCCCCGTTCGTCCGTTTAGATATATCTTTAAAAATATCGACTTTATCCAAAACATACCCTCTCCTTTACAAATCACACAGTACTGCCTCGTTTCATGCTAATATTATTGTATGACGTTGTCCCATTGCAATATGACTTATTTATAGATAAAAAAACTCCCATAATAAAGTTATGAGAGTTTCCACTAATTATTCTGTTGTTTCTAAAAATTGGACTTCACCATTTTTAATCGTATAACCTAATGAATATGCTGGAACAAAAGCGTGGTGATCGACTAAAATAGAGCGAATGTCGTCCCCTTCTTCAAAGGAGTGGTCATATTCTTCCAACGCTTGTTGAAGGTCTATTCGAAAATCAACAAATAATTCTCCATCTATATTCATTAAGAGTGGAAGCGTACTTTGAGAAAAGGGACTAATAATTTCTGGCGGTGATTTCATGCCGAGCTTATCATAATTAATCGAAAATAATCCATCCGCAACTTCCTCGCCAAACGGTGGATATAAATGTTTCGAACGATAAGTGTCTAATTTAACATTTACGCTCCGAATTGCTTCCGTTATTCTTAAATCGATCAGTTTAACACGCGGATCTTCCTCAGGAGTAACGATAACGTATTGATATACTCCGCCATTTTCAAATGCCGTTCCTGGTATTTCTGAAATAAGCTGACGTTCTTTTAATGATGTAAAATCAATTAAGTACTTATCATAAGCGTCAATATCAGCTTCTTTCGTTTTGATAGGAATCAATCCATCTGTTTCATCCATATATTGCAATACTGCTTCTTCAACCATTTCAACTTGGCTTTCATTCGGAATTTTATTTTTTCCTAACTCCTCGTTTGGAAATAAACATCCTGTTAACGTCGTAGTCAGTAAAAAGATCACTCCTATTATTAAAAACCTCTTATTCATCTAGAATCCTCCCTATGTATTACCCTGTTGGCCCACTTATGACAATAAATACAACGATTAAGGCGCCAACAAGTAAGCAGATGTAAGCTACAATAGACACAATTAAGCTAATGACTCCTGTTAATTTTCTTCTGCTTAATTGAATAAATGCAATTGCTAGGATTAGAAGACCAATTCCACCGAATGAAATGATTTCTTTAATTTCTGCTGTACTCATTATTTCACTCCTACACATGAATCATGTCCATATTTTAAGAACTGAATCAATTTCATCATTACAAAAAACAGCGATGATAAGCCTATTGATGAAATTGATTAAACTATCTAGTATTTTCACATATTGTTAGATTAAATATCAATTATTTTATCCCACGACTTAATCTTATCATAAGAATGTCTGGAATGACGTTAAATCATCCCAGACTGACTAAATAACACCCAGCACATCTCTTTATATGATAACTGTTGCGTTTTATAATATGCATCAACAAAGCAAAACGTATCTTCGCTTGCCTATTTCTTCTGGCTATTTTGTGCAAAGTTTATTCTTCTCTACATCATAGTTAAATAAACTACGCCAAAACAATAGATGTTGGCACTCCAAGAAAAGCGAGTGCTCGCTATTCTTTATTTGGTAAGAAGAAGGAATCCGTTTCCTCTTTCGCATCACGATTCATCAATTGTTCAACTACTAATTTAGGATCTTTATGATTAAATAGGACTTCATACAATCCTTCTGTAATTGGCATTTCAACTGCGAACTTCCTACTTAAAAGGTAAGCAGCTTTCGTTGTACGAACACCTTCAACAACCATACCCATCTCTGTTAAAATCGTATCCAGTGATTTACCTTTACCTAATAAATGACCTGCACGCCAATTCCTACTATGTTGACTTGTTGAAGTCACTATTAAATCGCCGACACCACATAGTCCTAAAAATGTTAGGGGATTCGCACCCATAGCGGAACCTAATCGAGTAATTTCTGCCAAACCACGGGTAATTAATGCAGCTTTTGCATTATCACCAAATCCAAGCCCATCTGAAATCCCAGCTCCCAGTGCAATTATGTTTTTAAGGGAGCCCCCTAATTCCACACCAATTACATCTTTGCTCGTATAGACACGGAAGGAAGAGTTAATAAATAAATTTTGAATCTTCTTAGCATTTTCATCACTTTTTGACGCAACTGTCACGGTTGTTGGATGACGTAATGCAACCTCTTCTGCATGACTTGGACCAGATAATATAACTAGATCATCTAGATGATATGTAGGTATTTCTTCCGATATAATTTCCGATATTCTTTTTAAAGAGCTTGGTTCAATTCCTTTTGACGCATGGACAATTGTCACATTT
>JAPFCO010000165.1 GCA_026169505.1 Pseudogracilibacillus sp. | reverse complement strand
GTATCGGTGTTAAAATAACAATGGCAGAGATTGTATCGATAAACATTCCCACAATTAATAAAAAGATGTTTATAATAAGAATAATTACGATTGGACTGTCGGAAACACTGACAATAAATTCTGAAACGATAACTGGTATTCGTTCTTTTGTCATTAAGTAGGCAAAAGAAATAGAAAATCCAATTATAATTACTGTTGCAGCATTTGTAAGAGCGGCAGATGAGAAACTTTGATAAACAGACTTCCAACTTAATTCTTTATAAACAAATACTCCAATAATAAGTGCGTAGACGGATGCTACTGCTGCTGATTCTGTTGGAGAGAAAAGTCCTGCATAAATACCACCTAAGATAATAACTGGGATTAATAATGCTAGTTTCGCTTCATTTAATGCTTTTATGACATCCTTAAATGTCGGTATTTTACCAGTCCCTTTATACCCTTCTTTCTTCGCAATAAAGAATGAAATAACCATTAAAGAGATCCCAAGGATAATTCCTGGAATAATTCCCGCCAAGAACATTGAACCAATAGAAACGGTTCCAACTACACCATACATTACAAATGGAATACTTGGTGGGATTAACACCCCAATTGAACCTGCAGAGGCAGTAATTGCTGCTGCAAATCCGGGACTATATCTATTCTCTTTCATAGAAGGAATCATAAATGAACCTATAGCTGCAACGGTTGCAGGTCCAGAGCCTGAAATAGCCGCAAAAAACATGCTTGCTAATACAGTAACCATTGCTAATCCACCAGTTATAAAGCCGATCAATACGGTTGCTAAATTTAATAACCTTTTAGAAATACCACCATGACTCATTAACACACCCGCTAAAATAAAGAACGGAATCGCCATCAGCTGAAAACTATCTAGGGATGTAAAAGCCTTTTGAATAATAACACTTGGTGATGAATTTGTTGCCAAAGCCATTGTTACTAAGGATGAGAGACCTAATGACAATGCAATTGGTACTCCAATAAACATTAAGGCAAAAAAAGATCCAAAAAGAATAGCTACAGTCATTTTATCTCCTCCGTCCCTGATTGAATTTCTTTATTTGTAAAGATAAAGTAAAATTGTTGAATTAAACGAATAATCATTAACGATCCGCCAATTGGAATCGCTAAATAAGGAATCCACATCGGTACGTGAAGAGAAGGACTAGTTTGACCAGTCGCTAATACTTCCATAACGTATTTACTCCCCTCATATGCCAAAAATCCAGCAAAGAAAAACCAACATAAAAGACCAAGAAGGTTCATATATCGCCGCATTTTAGGTGGTAGTAAGTTTATAAATACATCGACTCGAACATGGGCCTGTACCCTTACAGCAAGACTAGCTCCTATCCAAATTTGCCAAATATGAAGATATTGAGCTAGTTCAGATCCCCAGCTAAAAGAAGTCCCAGTCACATAACGTGAAGTAGACTGAACAAACATGATCAACACCATAACCGCCATTGTCAGTACAAGAACGGATTCTTCCAACCGTTTATCAAATAATAATTTCAAATTCATTTCTTTGCTCCTTCCCTCATTATTAATACTGTTCAACTAGAGTTGAATAAATGAAATGGTTTGATTGAGTCATTCGAATATCTACCCAACCAAACCAATAAATTAATTTAAGTTACTTCGCATAAGAACGAGCAAGTTCCATTAGTTCCGTACCAATACTGTCTTCATACTTGTCAAATATTGGTTCTGCAGTTTCAATAAATACTTCTTTTTGTTCAGGTGTAAGTTCGTTAATTTCCATTACTTCTTCTATAACTTCTAACCCCTCATCATCTTGTTGTCTAGCAATCTCACGCTGATAATCCATCGACTCAAGAGCCGATTCCTTTACTTGTTCTTGAATATCCTCTGGGAGACTATCAAAGAAGTCTTCATTCATAAACGCTACCGTAGCTGTATACGCATGATTTGATATTGTTAAATACTCTTGAACTTCATAAAATTTCATTTGATCTATTAAATTAATCGGGTTTTCCATTCCATCATAAACATTTTGCTGTAACGAACTATACAATTCACCAAATGCAAATGGAGATGCATTTGCCCCATATTCATTAAATGTATCTATATGAACTTCATTTTCCATCGTTCTAATTTTTAATCCTTTTAAATCTTCTGGTGACTCAATAGCTGTTTTACTGTTGGAAAATTGGCGCATTCCTGTTTCTCCATATCCTAAACCAACTAATCCAATATCATTAAGTCCTTCTAGCAATGTTTGTCCAAGTTCACCGTCTAGTGCTTCGTATGCTGTTTCATGATCTGGAAAAATAAAAGGTAAGTCAAGTGCTAAAAACCTTTCATCAAAACCGGCCACAGGTGCTGATGCAGCAATAGTCATTTCAACATTCCCGGCTTGTGCTGCTTCAACTGCTTCACGCTCTGAAGCAAATAACTGTCCATTAGGATAAAGTTCTACCATAACTTCACCATCAGTTTTATCTTCGACTAATTCTTTAAACTTTTCCATTCCGATATGAGTTGCCCCTGACTCTGGCGTCGTATAAGTAACACCAATTGTATATTCTCCAGAACCAGCTAATTCCTTGGTATCATCTGAAGAATCTTTTTCCTCACTCTTTCCATCATTAGAAGCCCCTAAAGTACAAGCAGTCATAAACAACATCATTAAAATTAAAGTACTAATTCCTAGCGCTTTTCTCATAAGTGTTTTTCTCCCTTTTCAGAAAAAGTATTTTTGTAATTATTCATCACTATTTGCAACTTCACACCAATCAATCATAGCTAAAGCAATAATTTCTGCAGTTTTAAATATTTTGTCCAGTTCGACATACTCATCTGTAAAATGAGCCATACTTGTTGTTCCTGGTCCAAAAATAATGGATGGAATTCCACCTGCTTGTGTTAATAATCCGCCATCTGTACCCCAATTCGAACCCGCAATTACTGGTTCTTCTTTTTCAACTTCAACATATTTCCCTTTCAAAATCTCTAACATCGGATGATCGAGATCACACCCTCCTGGTGGCAAATGAATTCCACCCCATTCTACGGTGGCTGGTTTATTTTCAAACCATTCATCAATATATTTCAAATTATCTAGCATTGAAATGAACTCTTCTTTTGCTTCTTCAAGTGACTCTCCTGGTGCGACCCCGTACCGCCCTTGCAGTGTTGCCTCTTCTGCTACGGCAGATGGGAAGTAACCACCATTAAATTGGCCAATATTTATTGGAATTGGGATGGGATTATCCTTATAAAGTGGATCTTTTCTTAAAGGTTTATTTCTCTTTTCTTCTAAATTCATTATTTCTTCGAATACAATCCATCCTTTTTCTAGTGCACTTACACCTTCATATCTTGTTCCACCATGAGCCGACACCCCTTTTACGGTTACTTCAAACCACAATGATCCTTGTTGCTTTGGAAAAATTCGCATTTCACTTGGTTCTGGAATAATTGCGACATCAGCTTTATACCCTCTTTGGATAGCTGCAAGCGTTCCAGCTCCACCTGTTTCTTCTTCGATAACGCTTTCATAAATGACATCACCTTTTAATTCAATTCCTATATTAATAATTGTTTCAAGCGCAATTAATGTTGCGATATTACCACCCTTCATATCTGTTGTTCCTCTACCATAAAGCTTCCCATCTACAACTTGTCCACCATAAGGGTCATAAGTCCACTTGCTCTCATCACCTGCTGGAACAACATCGATATGACCATTTAATATGAGAGATCGACCATCTTCCGTTCCTTTTAACACACCTACAACATTCGGACTACCTTCATAATTATCACGAAGAGGATTAAAAAACTTACTCTTGATCAACTCATCATAATCAGGATCCCATACATCTACTTCCAAGCCTTTCTCCTTTAAACGTTCGGCTACTAACTTTTGTGCTCCCTGTTCATTTTCTGTAGTCGTTGGCTCCTGGACAATTTCTTGTAAAAACTTTATATAGTCATCCTTATTCTTATGTATGTTATCTTTTATCTTCTCATGAAAACTCATATGTTCTGTCCCCCTAAATTAATCTCCAACCATAGTTTGAAAGCGCTTTAATAAAATTATAACCTCCTTTTAAAGTAACGTTTGTTAATGGTCATAACAAATTGTTTATTCAAAAACGGGCGATTGTCGACTGTCAACACGATGCTGCTTATAATAATAGATTATGAAGTTTTAATTGTCAATATGTTTTTTATATTTAGTTAATTATTAAGTAAATCTGCCTTCATAGTGTCCAAGAATGTTGAAAAAAGCTTTCTAAAATGCTTGAATACGGACAGTTGATGAGAACGTAAAACTTCCTCCTACGCTTCTAGTCAGTGGTATCCTGACATCCTTTTACAGAGTTTTTTGTTTTATAAATTGGATTTGAATAGAGAAAGCGCCTCTTTTAAAATAACGTTTTATATATGACAAGCAAAATGAATGTTTGACATTTTTTTATAAAGGTGTCATGTTATTTAATAGATTATTTACAACCAAAGGAGTGTTCTATGTTTATGGAAAAAGTTATCGCCTACACAAGGGTTTCTGAAGCTGTCAGAAAGAAACTGCAAGAAAAGTATGATGTCATTTACTTTGAAAACTATGAATATCTTAACGATCCTAAATTTGTACAAGCCCTCAAAGAAACATCGGGTATTATTGGACTGGAACTAAAAGTAACAAAAGAATTATTGGACTTAGCACCTATACTAAAAATCGTGTCCAATGTTTCCGTAGGCTACGATAATCTGGATATAGAAGAGTTAACAAAGAGAAATATCATGGCTACAAACACGCCGGAGGTATTAACAAATACAGTCGCAGATGCTGTATTAGGTATGATATTGGCTACCGCAAGAAGGATTCCAGAATTAGATAGATTTGTTAAAAACGGTGAATGGAAACAATATTTACAATTAGAACACTTTGGACTCGATGTACATAAAAAGACAGTCGGCATTATTGGTATGGGTAGTATCGGCGAAGCGATTGCTAAGAGGTGCCATGCTGGTTTCGATATGAATGTTCTCTACTATAACCGATCCCGTAAACAGAACATTGAAGATGAATTTAATGCCATCTATTCTAATTTAGATGACCTATTAAAAAGATCGGATTTTGTCGTACTGATGGTCCCTGCAAGTCCGCAAACTGAAAAAATGATAGGTAAAGAAGCATTCAGTCAAATGAAAAAAACAGCTATCTTTATTAATGGTTCCCGTGGACAAAACATCGATGAAAATGCACTATATGATGCACTTACTAGTAAACAAATCTCGGCAGCAGCCCTTGATGTTTTTGATATAGAACCTGTTGATTCTAATAATCCACTATTAAAATTAGACAATGTCGTAACGCTTCCCCATATTGGTGCGGCAACAATCGAAAATGAATTAGCCATGTCTAATTTGGCTGCAAAAAATTTAGAAGCTGGATTGAAAAATGAACGTCCTGTTAATTTAATAAATACAGATATATTTATAACAAAATGACACAATCACGATGATCCAAACTTGTGTTTATCAGTTCTTTAGACTATTTTTCTGATAAGTAACGATTGCGAAATGGATCAAAATAGTAAATGATGATTGACATGGGGAAAATATCATTCTATACTAAACACAAATGTCGACAATCGACTGAAGTGTGCATTTTTTATTTTACTAACTTTAAAAAGGGAGGTATCTTCTTCAATGAGCGACCTTATCGTAAGAGAAACGTTAGGTGAACTTGTAGCTGAACAATTGAGACGAAGTATTTGGAATCGAGAAATTGAATTCGGAGAAAGACTAATAGAAAGCGAGGTGTCAGAAAAGTTTGATGTTAGTCGAAACACAATTAGAGACGCGCTTAAAATCCTAGAACACGAAGAAATGATTATCATTAAACCTAGAAAAGGAACGTACGTCTCGCAATTCTCTAAGCAAGATTGGCAAGAAATAATCGAACTTAGATCAATAGTTGAATCTTTTGCATTCGTGAGAGCGTTACCATCCTTAGATGAAATACATTTTACATATTTAAGAAGTATCTTAAACCGGATGGAAGGAATCACTGAAAGCGGTAATTGGAATGATTTATTTGATTTAGATATGGAATTTCATAGCTATGTTGTGAAATTGTCAGGTAATTCTAGAATTATCAAATTATACGATTCCATTCAAGTCCAAATTAGGACATTTCTTTTATACCTTGATAAATATTATTCTAATCGTCAATCATTTTATGAAGAACAAAAGGATTTATTTGATGCTCTATTAACAAAGGACCCAGAAGTTGTAGACAAAAAAATTCGTACCCATATAGAGTATGTAGAGGGACAATTTATTGGCGAAATTTAAGAGCCTAATAAATATATAAAACGAGGTGAAGTGATGAAGAACTTATTATACATCAACGGTCAGTGGACTGGAGATAATTTGGAAAAAGTTGAAGTACGTAATCCTGCTACAGGAGAGTTAGTTTCAAAAGTACCTAAAGGCGGGCGAAAAGAAGCGTTATATGCAGTTGAAGCTGCTGCAGATGCTTTTGAACAATGGTCAGAAAAAACTGCGTATGACCGTGCTAAAGTTTTAAAAAGGTATTTTGATTTAATTGTAGAACATGAACAAGAACTCGCAGAAATAATGACGAAAGAAATGGGAAAACCTTTAGCTGAAGCAAAAGGCGAGGTAAATTATGCCGCAAATTACATTGAGTGGTACGCAGAACAAGCCAAGCGTATCTATGGCGAAACGATACCTACTCATGATGCAAATAAACGTTTACAAGTGTGGAAAAAGCCCGTTGGAGTCGTTGCGGCAATCACACCATGGAACTTCCCAGCTGCGATGTTAACTAGGAAGATGGGGCCAGCATTAGCTGCAGGATGTACAGT
>JAPFCO010000390.1 GCA_026169505.1 Pseudogracilibacillus sp. | reverse complement strand
CTCGTTTTAATTCGATTATCATACTGAAATGATTCAATCTCCTCTAACGTATCGACTGGCATCATAACCATCAAATTTGTGGTCCTATTTTTAGTAGCCATTTAGTCACCTCATATACAGTATAGTACATATTGCTTGTATTATCAATTTATATGGTTTAAAATAGTACCTTTTGACATTATTAAGAACTTATTTTAATATAAATACGTATAAAAATCCCTATAAACATGCTGTTATTATTGTCATTCAAAAGGAGTAGCGAGATGATATCCGCTACTCCTATGTATACTGCTGTATGATTAAGTTTTATCTAGCAATTACTCAGATTGATTGATTTGTTTGTACAGCAGATTTATCATTGAATTTCTTCATGTTAAAGTTGTTCATAATGCGTGAAGTTAATGTGCCAGCAACCATACTACCATTCACATTTAGAGCTGTACGACCCATGTCGATTAGAGCCTCTACTGAAATTAAGATACCTGCTAATGCGACAGGCATATTCATTGAGGATAAGACAATTAACGCTGCAAAAGTTGCTCCACCACCAACTCCGGCTATACCAAAAGAACTTATGCCGATAATTAGAACTAATTGTACGATAAATCCAATGGATAACGGATCAATTCCTACAGAAGGTGCAATCATGACAGCTAACATCGCTGGATAAATTCCAGCACACCCATTTTGACCCATTGTCGCTCCAAACGATGCAGACATATTCGCAATTCCTTGTTCAACACCTAGCGCATCTTTCTGTGCTTCGATATTCAAAGGAATCGTTCCTGCACTAGAACGTGAGGTGAAAGCGAATAACAGGACTGGCATTACCTTTTGAATGAATTTCATCGGATTTAAACCAAAGAACGCAATTAAAATAAAATGAATGACAAACATAATAAAAATAGCAACATAGGAAGCAACAACAAATTTACCTAGTTGTAGGATTCCAGCTACATTTGTACTTGCAACTGTGTTTGCCATTAACGCTAATATACCAAATGGAGTAAGTCTTAAAATCAAAGTAACAATTCGCATAACAACAGCGTAAAAGGCGTTCACTATTTTAGTAAATGTCTCCGCTTGTTCCGGATTCTTTCTCCGTAATCCAAGCACTGCAATTCCTACAATCATAGAAAATATTACAATGGCAATAACGGACGTTGGGCGGTCTCCTGTCATATCTAAAAAGATATTAGATGGAATAAAGCTTAGAATCCGCTCAGGTGTACTCTGCTCATCCACTTCTGATAAAGTAGATTCAAGTTCTGTCCCTCGTTCTGTTTCTTCTTGTCCCATTTCGATTTGATCGGAGCTTAGATCAAAGACCGTAGCCGTTCCGATTCCGATTAATGCGGCAACCATCGTTGTTCCGATTAAAATTCCGATAATCCATCCAGACATTTTGCCAAGTTGTGATGTCTTTTCTAAATTAATAATGGATTGAATAATCGAAACCATGACTAACGGAATAACAATCATCATTAACAGTCTAATATATCCACTACCTACTATACTAAACCATTCAGTTGTCTCTTGTAATACAGTTGATTCCACTCCATATACTAGTTGTAAAAGTGCACCAAGTAAAATCCCTAACCCTAGCCCAGTAAAGACACGTTTTGTAAAAGAAAAATGCTTTTTCTGCATCCAAATTAATAAACCAATAATAGTTACTAATATAGCGATATTGATGATGACAAATAATGCATCCATTTTTTCTCCTCCTTCATACTAATATGAAAACCAAAGCAATAATATATATTAATTCCGATTGTTTTAGTTCACTTTAGATAAAGTACAATAGATCGAGTTAAGTGTCAAGAAAGTGGATTTTAAAATAGGTAGAGATGAACAATCTCAAATAATAAGAAAGTTAATCATCATTTATCAACACAATCGTTTTTACATAGTGTTGAGTATTGTATAATATGGGGCATGTGTTGTTTTATTTTGAGAAGAAAAGATAAATGTCCAAGGCATTGAAGTGTAGCCAGGGATAATAGGATGCACATTAAATATTCCGGTAGCTGGCTTTTCTTGTTCTCTTTGATAAGTAATGACCGCATTATTTATTTGCAACGATGTATCATTATAATTGTGGATTAGAGCAGTGATTAATAATTCATTTTTATGATTTTCAGCCTCCCATAAAAAGGAAAAATGTACACCAGTATTTAGTGATGTTGCACAGGAATGAAAGGTATCTGATATTTGTTTTCTGTCTTTTGGAGCGATTGTTTTATCCCATGCAGATTCAAATTGAAGTTTTTGCATGATTGTACCTCCTTTTTGCACTATCAATGAGCCTTTATTATAACATTAAATTGAATGTTATTTATTCACCTATTTCGTATTTTTTCATAAAATATAAAATAGGATTATTGAGTTTAATGTAACAAACTTCTCCTTTTCTTGACGCTCTAATGAATATTCGTTATCATGAAAGGCGAGTAAACTAGTGGGGATTATGTCCTTTGTAATTGTACATGTCTTCTAATAAATAAGAGGTGTAAAGTTGAAAAATACATTTGTTCAAACAGAATTTCAAAAAGAATGGTTGCAGAAGTTATATGAAAAAGAAGATGCTTTTAAAAGCAAGTCAGCTCAGATTGATGAACGATCGTCTTTTCCAAAAGAGAATATTGAAGATCTAGTAAATATGGGATACACGAAACTGACAATGCCAAAGGAATATGGGGGGGAAGGTATCTCCTTATATGATTTAATCCTTTTCCAAGAAACAATTGCTAGTTTTGACGGGAATACCGGACTGTCAATAGGATGGCATCTTGGTGGCGTAGGAGAAATATATGAAAAGAAAGTATGGTCAGAAAATGCGCTAGGTTTCTTTGCAGATGAAGTGCTAAAAGGTGCATTAGTTAATCGAATTGTAAGTGAAGCACAAACAGGAAGTCCAACTCGGGGTGGTCGTCCTGGTACAAATGCTGTAAAAAAAGGGGATCGTTGGATTATCTCTGGTCGCAAAAACTTCGCGACAATGTCTCCGGCACTAACTTATTTTCTAACGGCTGCATGGATCGAAGAGAAGCAGGCAATTGGTTTTTTTCTTATCCATAAAGACTCTAAAGGGTTAAGCATAGAGGAAACATGGGATGTGATCTCTATGAGAGGGACCGAAAGTCATGATGTTGTACTTGATCAAGT
>JAPFCO010000419.1 GCA_026169505.1 Pseudogracilibacillus sp. | reverse complement strand
TTTAATACGCCTCGATCAACACCTTTTTTTCGGAAAATAGCTACCGCAGCTAGCGCTGTCACTTCATCAACAACATCGATTCCTGTTATTAATTCTGTTTCTTGTTCATTTGGCAATATGAAATCAGCATACGTTAAAAGCTCATCGGTTACATATGTCGTTGGAGCTGGATCTAATACTACTGTAATCCCCTGTTCTTTCGCTGTTTTCATTGCTTCTAAAATCACATGGTATGGCGTTTCTAATTGAACGAGCAACATCTCACAATCTGTTTGTTGTTGAATACTTTCTCTTACATATTGCTGATCTAATTTTTTATTGGCACCTTCTAAATAAATAATCGTATTTTCAGCTGACTTCTCAATAATGATTGATGTTTTACCACTATCTGTATTTGACAATTGTTTCATAAAAGATGTATTCACATTATTTTCTTTTAAATCATTAATTAACATATCGCCATGCCTGTCATCACCAACACTACCTATTAAGGCGACTGGCTTCCCTTGTTTTGCAACAGAAATGGATTGGTTCGCTCCTTTACCACCAGGAGATTCCACAACTTTCTCTCCAAAAACCGTTTGTCCTCTTGCAGGAAACTCATCTACATATGTGACAATATCCATATTAATACTACCTACGACACAAATTTGGGCCATCCACTTTCCTCCTCTATAAGTAAAACGTATCGATTAATTATTTACTGACCATTTATTTGATTTCATCGACGATTCTCTAATAACAAGCTCTACATCTAGTTCATAGTGCTTTGTTGTTTTAACATTGTTCTCGATACGATGTAACAGTTCGGTCATCGCTAACTCGCCGATTCGGTAAATCGGTTGTTGAATCGTTGTAATTGGTGGCACTGTTAGCCCGCTCATGTCAATTCCATCAAATCCTACGATGGCCAATTCATTCGGAGTCTGCTTACCCCATTCATGCGCAGCTTTCAATGCTCCAATCGCAAGTAAATCGTTCCCTGCAAAAATTCCATCCATTTGTGGGTGACGCGTAAATAATTCCTTTGCTATTTGATAGCCACTTCGCACACTAAAGTCACCACGACCTATCCAACTAGAGTCAAACCAAGACTTATGCCCAACGACATCACGATAACCCCACATCCTTTGTGTCGAGTTATATTCGTCTTCTATTCCACCGATATGTGCAATATACTCACAACCTACATCAACTAAATGTTGCGTGGCCATACGTCCACCTTCACGGTTTTTAACCATAATCGATGTCGTGCCACTATTTTCTAGCACTCTATCCATCATGACAACGGACACATTATTTTTTTGTAACCTCTCTAAATCTTCATGCTTCGTAATATGTGAGTTCAAAATAATACCGTCTACATATTGTGTTCCTAAATTATCCAAGTATCCCAACAACTTCTCCCGTTTATCATCTGTATTACAAAGAAATACTTGATAACCATTGGCTTGTGCGACATCCTCTACAGCCCTTGCCATCTCCGGGAAGAATGGGTTATTTATTGAAGGCAAAATAAAGGCAACCGTATATGAGCGACGATTCGATAACCCTTGTGCGACTCGGTTTGGCGTATAAGCTAATTCCTTTATTGCAGCCTGAACGAGTTCTTCTGTTTCCTTTTTTATTTTTCCTTTATTATTAATTACCCTCGATACAGTGGCAATAGATACACCCGCTTTTTTTGCAACATCACGAATAGTAGCCATTTCCCACCTCCTGTAACCGGTTTAGCTGTTTTTTACTAAAAACCTCTCAAAATACGATTGCGATTGAAATGTAACCGGTTATATTATACAATGTATATAATAATTTGATTTTTGTCAATATATTAGGAGGTGCATTTGAATGAAAAAAATTGGCATTCTACATCATCAATTATCAGAAGCTATTGCCAAGTCAGCTCACCACGATACATTCGTCATTGGTGATGCCGGTCTACCTGTACCAGAAGGAGTAAAATTAATTGATTTAGCATTAATTGAAGGTCATCCGAGTTTTATCACAACACTAGAAGCCGTTTTACGAGAACTACATGTTGAAGAAGCAATCATCGATACTGAAATGGCGGAAGTGAGTCCAAATAAACAAGAAGAGTTATTTGCGACAATTGGCGAGCAGTTCCCAGTTAAAGCGATTCCACATGCCGAACTTCAAGAATTAGCAAAGGATGCAAAAGTAGTTATTCGCACGGGAGAGTTCACACCTTATTGTAATATCGTCTTAGTTGCAGGTGTTTTGTTTTAGATGAAGTTGAGAACGCTCTCTCCTCTGTTAATTAGAACAGCATAATCTGAATGAATATGACCAAAATCGATTCGTTTTTGTCCAAATAAAATAAGCTATCATGGAAGGGGTATATATAAATGAAAGTATTAGTTGCAGGTGAAAGTTGGATTAAGCATATTATCCATGTGAAAGGATTTGACTCATTTACAAACTCAGAATATGGTGAAGGTATTGGTTGGTTAAAAAACGCTTTAGAAAGTGGCGGTATTGACATGACTCATATCCCGAGTCATCAAGTTGGCGATCTTTTCCCAACAACTATGGAGGAATTAAATGAATATGATGCTGTTATTTTAAGTGATATTGGTAGTAATTCCATGTTATTATCCATCAGTACATTTACAGATTCGGTCGTACAACCAAATCGTTTAGACATGATCAAAGAATACGTCGAAAATGGTGGCGGATTTGCGATGATTGGTGGCTATATGTCCTTCCAAGGAATTGATTGTAAAGGACAATATAAGGACACAGCTATCGAGGAGATTTTACCCGTTACATTAATGTCTACAGATGACCGTGCTGAACATCCTGAAGGGGTACATTTTACAATTACAGATGCAGACCACCCAGTCTTATCTGGTATTCCTAGCGAATGGCCACATTTCTTAGGTTACAACAGATTAACAGCTAAACCTGAGGCAACTGTCATTGCCGAACATAAAGACGATGCTTTCATCAGTGTGATGGAGTATGGAAAAGGTAGAACATTTGCTTTTGCAAGTGACTGTGCACCACATTGGGGACCAACTGAATTTGTTGAGTGGGAGCATTACAACGCATTCTGGCAAAACGTTGCAAACTGGCTTGCTAAGAAAATATAATGATACAGAAAACAGCTTGTAGATGGATTATCTACAAGCTGTTTTTTTACTAGCAATATTTATTGAATCGCAAACATAATCTCGGCTTCACATGCTACCTCGCCGTTCACAGTTGCAATACCCTTCCCTTTACCAATTGGGCCTTTCATACGTAGTATTTCAACTTCTAAACGTAGTTGATCACCCGGTTTTACTTGGCGCTTAAAGCGACATTTGTCCACCCCTGCTAAGAAACCAATTTTCCCTTTGTTTTGTTCCATATCTAACACAGCAATTGCCCCAACTTGTGCTAATGCTTCTAAAATTAACACACCAGGCATAACTGGATATTCAGGGAAATGGCCTTGAAAAAAAGGTTCATTAATCGTAACGTTTTTCAACCCGACCACTCGTTTTCCTTCTTCTTTTTCTGTCACTTTATCAACAAGTAAAAAAGGATAACGATGTGGAATAATTTCTTTAATCTGTTGTGAATCTAACATGCTATTTCCTCATTTCTATATTTTATTATTAGCACTAGCATACCGCTTCTATCGCCCAATGCTTTCTAAATGTAAATAATACTCCTCCCGTTGTGGGATAGGAGTATTATTTTTCCTTGTTAACAATGTCTATAATATGTTCATATGTTTCAACTTTTAACGCATCAAGTGGTTCACCATCACCGATGAAACCATAACCAACAATTAAACCTACGAGTAGGCTGATTACGATTAAGATAAGCACAACAATAATCCGTAAAATAATTGGAAATTTACGCGTACGATACTTTTTCTTACGCTTTTTTTTAGGCGCATCTTTTTGTTGGTTTGCTTTCTTCTTTTTTCTAGTAGATGTATCTTGTTCTACTGAATTGGTTTCCATCTTATTTCACCTTACTTTTACATGACATAGTCCCAATAAACGTCAGCAACTGTAATTCCATCACACAAACATTCTATGAAACTAGATCTGTATTATCTGAGTTGATTTATTAATCCTTGCATTTGATCGCTCATCGTGACAGTGCGCGCATTAAATTGATATGCTCTTTGTGCACTGATTAATTGCGTCATTTGCTCTTGTGTGCTAACGTTCGATTGTTCCAATGCACCACTTTGTAACATTCTATCTTCCCCTTGCACTGCTTGAGCGATTCCTTCTAATTCGATCCCTTCCGGAACACGGAAACGATTTTCTCCAACAGTTTCAAGTGATCGAGACATCGGAATGTTCGTGATTGCTAATGAACCAACGATTTCATTTTCTCCTGCTCGTTGCACGATAATGTCACCATTTTCAGCGATCTGTAAATGATCTATTTGATCAGCCGAAAATTGGATAACTCCATTCGTTCCTTGAACCGGATGCCCTTCACTCGTCACTAACATCATATCAGTTCCGTTTGCAACTGGCTGTAAATAAAATGAACCATCTCGTGTATATTGTATTTCTTGTTGTCCATTTTCCTCTACTTGCACTTGAAAATAATGCTGTTCATTTAATAGAACACTGTCTAAATCGCGATCCGTTTCTTGAATGGATCCAATTTGTGTATTACTATTCACCGCACCAAGTCTCGCACCAATCCCTTCACGAATCCCATCAGGTGTCAGTCGTGGACCAGTTTGAGCGGCTGGTGTCAAATTATTTAGATGTTGAGACATTAGTTCAGAAAATTCAACCTGTCGCTCTTTATATCCTGTTGTATTACTATTCGCTAAGTTATGTGCAGTAATATCCATTTGTTGTTGTAATTGATTCATAGCTCCTGTTGCTTGGGCCGTCATTCTAAATGACATTGTTATTTCACCTCGAGTTGTATTCGAATTAGCCTAAACGAGCAATCTCACTTACTGCTTTGGCCATACTTTCATCATATGCTTTTAATACTTGCTGATTCTGCTCAAACATTCGATATGCTGACATCATTTCCGACATTGTTTTCGTTGAATCGACATTCGCGCTTTCCAATGTATGTTGTAACACGGAAAACTCTGTACCTTGCTGACGTGCATCTACTGCTTCCATGCCGTCATCTGTAAGCGTGAGTAAATTATCTGCTTCTTTTATTAGCGCTTGTGCATCTGCAATATACGTAATCCCGATATTTGTGGTAACTCCATCGCCTTGTAATTGACCATTTGATGACACTGTAAAATCCATTCCATTCGTCTGGATCCGATTTTCATTATCATCTAACACATAATAGCCTTCATTCGTCGTTAAATAACCCGCAGCATCCACGGTGAAATGACCATTACGGGTATATCTGAGATCACCAGCTTCATTTTCAACCGTGAAAAATAAGCCACCTGTCTCATCCGGCAATGCCCCATCAACAAGAGCCAGGTCTGTCGCCATTCCTGTTTCTCTTATCGGTCCTTGTGAAAAATCCGGAACTACTTCTTGGACATATACACCAGTATGTAAAGAACCAATTGGCCGATTTGTTGATGAACCTCCGAATTCCTGTTGGATACCAGGTGCATTCGAACCCATTTGTTGAATTAACATTTCAGGAAAGGCTTGCAAGACAGCCTCATCCGCTTTATATCCCGGCGTATTTACATTTGCTATATTATTTGATAATGCTTCTTGTGTTCGTTGTTGTGAAATCATCCCACTCGCAGCTGTATAAAAACCTCGTAACAAATGAAGCCCTCCTTATAGTACAAACTGTCATTAGATAATTTTTTTACCTTCAATTTTATCAATATTCGATAACATCATTCCTGTACCTGTTGCTACACAATTCATCGGCTCTTCTGCCAATAATACAGGTACTTTAAGTTCTTCTGCTAATAATTGGTCAAGCCCATGAATCATCGCTCCTCCACCAGTTAAAATTACTCCACGATCAATAATGTCGGCAGATAATTCCGGTGGCGTTCTTTCTAAAACAGCTTTTGCTGCTTGTACGATTAATGATACTGATTCACGTAATGCCTCTTCAATTTCTGCTGATCCGACGGTAATTGTTTTTGGTAATCCACTCACCATGTCACGTCCACGAATTTCAATTGTTTCGTCGCGGCTATCTCTAAAAACCGTCCCAACTTGAATTTTAATATCTTCAGAGGTGCGTTCACCGATTAATAATTTATATTTCTTCTTGATGTATTGTAAAATATCATGATCAAATGTATCTCCGGCAAGTTTAATCGATTCTGCTGTAACGATATCACCCATCGAAAGCACGGCAACGTCTGTCGTTCCTCCACCAATATCAATAACCATATTCCCACTTGGTTGGAAGATTTCCATTCCTGCTCCGATTGCAGCAACTTTCGGTTCTTCTTCTAAATACACTTTGCGTCCGCCTGATTTTTCTGCGGCTTCTTTAATTGCCTTTTGCTCCACTTTTGTAATGTTCGTTGGGCAACAAATCAGCATTCTCGGTTTAGACATAAACCCACGTACATTAATTTTATTTATAAAATGTCTTAACATTGCTTCTGTGACGTCAAAATCCGCAATTACCCCATCTTTTAAAGGTCGAATTGCTTCAATATTTCCTGGTGTCCTACCTACCATTAAATAGGCTTCTTCGCCTACAGCGAGTACTTTTCCATTGTGTCGATCCATTGCAACAACAGCAGGTTCATTTAATACAATACCTTTTCCCTTCACATGGATTAGCACGTTCGCCGTTCCAAGGTCAATCCCAATATCTCTCGAAAACATAACTCCATAGTCCTCCTATTACAGATCGATTCCAAGGACCCGCCTGTAAATTATTATACTTCTAACATCATATTCTACCACAATCTGTGACAATAAACCCATTATTTATGACATTTTTCGAAAGAAAGTTTAATAAATGTTATGTGACCTATGAAAACCCATACATACAACGGTGATTAAGTTTTTTTGTAAGACTTTTGATTATTTTTCACCGTTTATATTATCCCATTCTATGTATTTTAAAACAACAGCAGTGAATGGAGGCGAGAGCGGAGATTGAAGATCAACTTGGTGCGATTTTTCCCAAATAAAAAATGACTTTATCTCCACTTTTTATTTGGGGAGATAAAGTCATTTTATATTAGTATGCGTCGTACTTCACTTCGTCGGTCACAATTAAATCAGGTTCAGTTGATTGAGTAATCTCATCTAATGTATAACCTTCCGCAACCTCGATTAACTTTAATCCTTTTTCTGTCACGTCAATCACCGCACGGTCAGTAATAATCCGATTTACAACACCTTTACCAGTCAACGGCAAGACACAATCATTTAAAATCTTAGGACCGCCATCGCGTGTGACATGTTCCATAATAACGATAATTCGTTTGGCACCATGGACTAAATCCATTGCGCCACCCATCCCTTTAATCATTTTTCCGGGGATCATCCAGTTCGCTAAATCACCATTTTCTGCAACTTCCATTCCACCTAAAATAGCAACATCGATATGTCCACCGCGAATCATCGCAAATGATTCCGCATTACTGAAAAAACTAGCACCATCTATTGTTGTCACTGTTTCTTTTCCTGCATTAATGAGATCCGGATCGACTTTTTCTTCTGTAGGATATGGACCGATTCCTAATAAGCCATTTTCTGATTGTAATACAATCGACTTATCATCAGAAATATGATTCGCTACCATCGTCGGCATACCAATTCCTAAATTGACATAATTTCCATCTTGTAACTCTTTTTCAGCGCGTTTTGCAATTTGTACACGAATGTTTCTACTCATGATTTCTCCCCCTTCCTTATGCTTCTTTCACTGTTAATCGTTCAATCCGTTTTTCTTTTTTTCCTTGAATAATACCTTGCACATAAATGCTTGGCGTCTGACTCTCATCTGGATCTAATTCGCCAACTTCCCCA
>JAPFCO010000446.1 GCA_026169505.1 Pseudogracilibacillus sp. | reverse complement strand
TACTAATACTTCGTTTATATCTTTTATCGATTCATAATCAAGTCCAAGTCCTTTCATAACACCTGGGCGGAAATTTTCAACGATGACATCTGTTTCTTTAATTAAGTCCATAATACATTCTAAATCAGCAGGATCTTTTAAATTCATTTCAATACTTTTCTTACCACGATTTAAAAACATAAAATAGCCACTTTCTCCATTTTGGAATGGACCAAAATGTCTCGTGTCATCACCAACTGCTGGTCTTTCAATTTTAATAACTTCAGCTCCCATATCCGCTAACAACATCGTGCAGTATGGGCCAGCTAGAACTCTTGAAAAATCGAGAACTTTTATTCCTTCTAATGGTTGTTTCAAGGTAACTCCTCCTCATGTTGAACACTTTGTATAGCGCTCTCAACACCTGTTACATACTACATTATCATAAAGTGCACTTTTTAATAGTAGATATTTATACGATAAAGTGCACTTTTCAATTGTATCTTTGTATACTACAAAAAGAAGTACGCTACAGGGGTTACAAGAATCAATGTTAAAACAACCCGTATGAACCAAATAACAACCAATTTTGGTACACTGAGCGGAACATCAGTAGCTAGCATACTCGGTATAGACGCAGAGAAGAACAGAATAGATGATACCGATAGTACTGCTACAATATATTTCGTCATTAACGATGCTTCAACAACTAATAATGACGGTAGAAATATTTCTGTTATCGAAATGGCACTTGCCTTTGCCACTAATAATGGATCTGGAATTTGCAACACGTACGTAAGTGGATAGAAAATATAACCTAAATAATCGAATGTCGGTGTATAAGTTGCTAGCAATAAACCAAGTAAACCAACAGATAAAATAGTTGGAAGAATACTCATTACCATTACTAGACCTTCTTTTAAACTAACAAAGATATAGCGGTACAATGGCTCGCTTCCATCCGCAACTTTAAGTGCCTCTTTCCATGCAGCCTGCAAACGATTCTTATTAATAATTCGCTCTGGATCACCTTCACCTTTATAATAATCATCACTCATTTTATTCAATGGCCAGAGACGAACCGTAATTGCCGTAACTGTAAATGTGATGACTAAAGATGTCCAGAAATAGAAATTCCATATTGACATAAGATCTAATGTGTTTGCAATGACAACCATAAATGTTGCTGATACAGTGGAAAACCCTGTCGCTACAATTGCAGCTTCTCTCGTTGTATATTTTCCCTCTTTGTAAATTCGGTTTGTTACTAATAATCCAATTGAGTAACTACCTACAAAAGATGCAACCGCATCAATTGCAGATCGACCAGGCGTTCTAAAAATTGGCCGCATAATTGGTTGCATAAAGACTCCGATAAACTCTAATAACCCGTATCCTACTAATAATGCTAAAAATAGAGCACCTACTGGTACTAGAATTCCAACCGGTATAATCAATGAGTCTAAGATAAATGGTCCCATATCTTCTTCGAATAACCATCCAGGTCCAATGTTAAAGATAAGCATAAACCCGAAAACTAGTCCAATTAATTTAAAAATAGTTAAAACAATGGATGTAATGTTCTTATTCCATGTTTTTGTGACAATTGGATAAAAAGCACCCGCCAATAATATAATTATGATATAAGCATTGATCATGAGTGGTGGTGTTCCTTTTAAAATAGTGACAATATGATCCAATGCAATGGATGATTTCCCTCTAAATGTAATCGGTATAAAAAAGACAAAGGCTCCAATAAAGCTATAAAATGATAATTTAAAAATATTAGAGAATTTCATATATTCCTTTTCTTCTTTTACTTCTGAAAGTTCTTCTGCTCCCATGATGTTTGCTCCCCCTTATTTAACGCTTACATTGATGACTGTTAATAGCATTATCTCCTTCATCAATCAAAACAATATACTTGTTACTTTTATGTTATTTGGTCGTTAGTACGTTATTTCTATAAGCACTAGGCGTCATACCCACATTGTTTTTGAAAACCCTACTAAAATATTGGGATGAGCTGTACCCAATGGAATTAGCTACTTCATATATTGTTATGTTTAAATATTGCAATTTTTCTTTCGCCTTTTTCATTCTTAATTCCGTTAAGTAATCGATAAAGGAACTTCCTGTAGTTTGTTTAAATATCGCACTTAAATAATTGGGGCTTAACTCAACCTTTTCCGCCATTGTTTCTAACCCAATTTCTTCAAAGTAATTCTCCTCCATATATTGTAATATTTCTTGGATTGACTTTAATAATTCAACATTATGCGCTTCATTTACATGATCCATAAACTCATTAATAATCTTACTCATCCAAGTATCTATTTCTACTAATGTTTCAATTTCATGAAGTTCCTTCGCATACTTAATTTGTAATGGCATCATACTTTTTGGATTGGCTCCATTTTGCATAGCCGATTTTGACAAGGAAAATAACAGATCCAATACTTGCAGACGAAAATCCTCTGGATGTAAATGACGATGTGATGCTGCTTTACGATAGATTTCTTCCCATTGTTTATGAACACCAGCAACATCGCCTAATAAGAATTTACTTGTCATTGCTTGAATTTGAATTTTAAATGTATAATACTCTGATGTTTCAAAATAATCAATATCTTCTATATGGATAATGGAATTCTCTCTGGAAAACAGTCGATTCGTTTGTGCCTGTTCACTCTCTTCATAGGATAAATGTAAATTACGAGCATCTTCGTAAGAATTCCCTATTCCAATTGTAACCGTATAGGCTGTCTTCTTATTAATTGCCTCTTGATTTTTCTTCGCATATTCAATTGCTAATTTTTTATACTTATTTTCTTCTAATTGCACAGGTAACGAAAATAAAATCGCGTACTTTTGTTGATTAACTAACACTTTTAATGATGCATCATCTATATGTGACTCGTTTATTGCGGCTAATACTTCTTTACGCAATGAGCTTTTCCATAACTCCCCTTTATTGCGAACTAAGTTGGAAAAGTTATCTATACTAAGCAGTAAGACGGTATTAGGGATTAATGGCAAATTCGCAAGTTGCCCACGCTCCCATATTTCCTTTGCGTTTTTCGTATTACCATACAATAGGTCATATGCTAGACTCTCTCTGATTGCATTGATCGTATATGTATCATGTTGTTTTTTATTTTTTTTCTCCTTCATTAAATCGGTATATGCCTTTGTTATTTTTCTGATTATCTCTTGTAATGGAATCGAAAATAATAGACAATCGTAAGCTCCAGAAAATAGTAATTCTTTTACCTGTTCGATTGTAAAATGATTACTGACAAAGATTACTTTTGTATTGTCTAACTCTCCAATTGGAAAGTTAGCTACTTGCTCATTCGTTAAATGAATGATTAAAAGATCAAATGTTGTCAAATAAGATAAATCTGTTAAAGTCTGAAGATGCTCTACCTGCATCTTCCTAATATTAGTCTGATCATTTGTTAAATCCTCATAAAGGGATAGGTGATTATAAATACCAATCGATATCATAAGCTAACTCACCTCTTGCCCATATATAATTTATCTAATGACTTTTCTGCTTGTTCATATCCAGCATCAGCATGGCGAATAATACTCATTCCTGGATCGACAACAAGTACATTGCGTAACCTTTCCGAGGCCTCATCACTACCATCAGCAATCACTGTCATACCAGAATGTACCGAATTACCGACACCTACTCCACCACCATTTTGAATACTTACCATGGAAGCACCAGCACTAGCATTTAACATGGCATTTAAAATCGGCCAATCCGCTACGATATCACTACCATCAAACATCTTTTCCGTTTCTCGATAAGGTGCAGCCATTGTACTACCTTCCGAATGGTCTCTTGTTATTGCAATTGGAGCGGATAATTCACCGGACTTCACCATTTCATTAATAATAAAGCCGATTCTCTCTCGTTCTTCATAATTTAACCAACACGTTCTAGCAGGTAGCCCGTAAAAATATATCTTTTCTTGTACATATTTAATCCATCTTATGACCCGTTGATCATGTTTAAATTCTTCCAGAACGATATCATCAATTCGATAAATATCTTCTGGGTCTCCCGACAGCGCAATCCAGCGACATGGCCCTCTTCCTTCACAATACAATGGTCGCAAATATTCTGAAGCAAAACCCTGTATATTAAAAGCATCCTTAAACCCGGCATTGTATGCTTGATTTCTTAAATTATTTCCATACTCAAATAAAATTGCTCCTTGTTCTTTAAATGACACCATTGCCTTATCATGTAATGTTAATGACTCTTTAATTAAATGATGGTAATGGGTTTTGTTTTTTTTTCTTAATACTGCAGCTTGTTCTAATGTTACCCCACTTGGTATATACCCATTATGTAAATCATGAGCGGATGTTTGGTCTGTGACGATATCTGGAATAAAGCCTATCTCAAGCGCTTCACGATAGCGTTCTGATACATTACCAACTAAGGCGATTGCTAATGGTTTCTTCGCACTTGCCGCTTCTTGTGCCAATTGGACTGCCTCTTGTAATGAATCAACTTTAATATCACAGTAATTATTTTTAAGCCGTTGTTTGATTTTATCCTCCGAAATTTCTACGACGATACTTACGCCACCATGCATTGTAACAGATAAGGGTTGGGCGGCACCCATGCCACCTAACCCTGAAGTTAACACTATTTTCCCTCGTAATGTATGATCGAAATGCCTGTCAGCTATTTCACCCATTATTTCAAAGGTACCTTGTAAAACACCTTGAACACCTATATAGGCCCATGAAGCGGCTGTGGATTGGCCATACATCATCAACCCTTTAGAAATTAACTCTCTGAAATGCTCATCTGTAGACCAAGCTGGAACAAGAATGGATGATGCATTGACAATTCTTGGCGAACGTTCGAAAGTTCTAAATTTTCCAATCGGCTTTCCGGATTGAATTAATAATGTCTCATCAGTTGATAAGGTTTGCAACTCATGAATGATTGCTTGAACCGCGTCATGGTTTCGGGCAGCTTTTCCCCTTCCACCATAAACGATCAAGTCTTTGCTGCTTTCCGCAACACGTGGATCAATACTATTCAGAAATAGGCGTAGTAAACCCTCTATCTCCCAACTTTGACAACTTATATCGGGACCAATTGGAGAAACCAACACATTCGACATCAATAAAACTCCTTTGATTGAACCAATTTATTCATAATTCTTTTAGACATCTTGAGTAAATAACTTTCCTTGAATAATGATTTCAATGTAAATATGACTATGAATTTGCATCCTAAATATACTGCACTTTCTTGTTTCTTGACTCACCTTTACTTCCCACAGCAGTCCACGTTTATTCAGGGTGGTAAGTGTCTACGATCCATTACGCATTACGTTCTTCCTCCAGACACTAGACTAGATTGGGAACTTCTTTAGTTCTTATGGATCTATACAATAAAAAGAATCAACGTATGATATGACGGTCTGCCACAACAACCTTTCCTTTTTTAACTACGCTATGTGTATGGTTCATACCGTACTGATAAGAAAGCATTAAGTGATTCTTCACATCAAACATCGTGAAGTCTGCATCTTTTCCTAATTCGATACTTCCGATACGGTCTGCCGCATCAATTGCATGTGCAGAGTTAATCGTTGTTGCAGTTATTACCTCTTCTGGTGTCATGCCCATATTTAGACAACCTAAGTTCATAATAAATTGTAATGAAAGAGTTGGAGATGAACCTGGATTCGCATCAGTTGAAAGGGCAACAGCCATACCTGAATCAATCATTTTCCTTGCTTCAGCATAGTCTGCCATTAAGAAAAACGCCGTACCTGGAAGTAACACGCCAATCACATCATTTTCTGCCATCATTTGGATCCCTTTGTCGGAAGTCCTTAGTAAATGTTCTGCCGAAACTGCTTTTACTTCTGCAGCCGTTTCCGAACCACCATAAGACTCAATTTCATCCGCATGAATTTTTGGCTTTAAACCATACTTTTTACCCGCTTCTAAAATACGTCGTGATTGCTTTGGAGTAAATACATCTCTCTCGCAGAACACATCATTGAATTCAGCTAGTTTCTTTTCTGCGACTACTGGCAACATTTCATTGATTACTGTATCAACAAATGCCTCTGGACTCTCTTTTTGATCAAGTGGTACCGCATGTGCACCCATGAACGTCGAAACTAAATCGATATAATGATCCGCATTTAACTTTT
>JAPFCO010000252.1 GCA_026169505.1 Pseudogracilibacillus sp. | reverse complement strand
GGCATCATTACCATCGCAATACCTATCATCCGTATTGCAAAAACAACTGTTAAGTATGTTAGAGTAGTTTCTGATGATAAATTGGTAAAGAAAAACGTTGTGACAGAAATAATTGCTAGTCCTACAATTAACAATACTCTTGCCCCTATTTTATCAAAAATCTGTCCAACTATTGGGGAAAGGATTCCCATGATCATGGCCCCTGGCAAAATCATCATTCCTGATTCCAATGCAGTAAATCCAGCCATTAATTGCATATAGATTGGAAGAATAGTCTCCGCTGCAATTAACATTAAGAAAGCAATCATACCGATGACCGTAGTTAAAGTAAACGTTTTGTTCTTAAATACACGAAATTCCAAAATTGGTTCCTTTAACTTAAACTGCCTTAAAATAAATATGGTTAATGTCACCACCCCCACTAGTAAAGGAATAATAACGATCAGATTGCTCCAACCATAGTTACCTACACTACTGAAACCAAACAATAGTCCTCCAAATCCAAATATGGAGAGGATAATGGATAAATAATCCACCTTAGGAAATGTTCGGTTAATAATATCACGCATATAGAAGTGAGCAAAAATCAAATCGACCACTGCCAAGGGTAAAATAATTAAGAATAAAAAGCGCCAGTGAATAAATTCAACGAGCCAACCAGCTAAAGATGGACCTATCGCAGGAGCAAATGCAATAACAAGCCCTGACATTCCCATAGCAAATCCTCGTCGTTCGACCGCGAAGATTAACATAAAAATAGTCATCATTAATGGCAACATAATTCCCGCACCAGCTGCTTGTATCACACGACCTACCATTAATATTGGGAAATTAATCGCTAGCGCACATACCGCCGTTCCCACAATAAAGATGAGCATTGATGCCATGAACAAACGCCTCGTCGAAAATGTTTCCATTAAAAAGGCTGTAATAGGAATCATTATTCCATTCACTAGCATGAAAATAGTTGTTACCCATTGCCCTGAACTTTCACTCAAATTAAAGTCAATCATAATATGCGGGGTCGCGGTTATTAATAATGTTTGATTTAGAATTGCTAAAAATGTACCAGCTAATAGAACTGCGACAACCGAAGATCGATTAATTTTTTCAGTACTTTGGGTTGTGTAATCTGCCATTTATTCAACTCCTTATATATCAAAATTAATTTTTATGTACACTTTTTTATACAAATAAAAATCCGCCCTTTTTCATGGGAGCGGTAATGTTAACGTTATTCTCAGTTAAAAATAAAGAGCCACAATGTCGTAATATTTTAAAAAGTTTTAACCACCACTTATCTAAGTGGGTGTTCGCAAAAAACATCCTGTCTTCCACTCAAAGGTAGGTATGACATTTAGCTTTTGATCTTAAAACTCCCTAATACTTGTTTAGAGGTTAAACTTAAGTAAATTACGAGCATTGCAGCTTCTATTTATATAATAAACGTTTAATGATAAAATAGCAATCATTACTGGCTATGATATCTCCTTTTTCATCATGTATTAATAACTAAATAAGGCAATAATTGCATAACATTGATGCAATATTTACTTTCTAAACAATTGAATAAAAAATTTAATTGCAAAGTACCGTTTCTTTCAACAAACGGGATATCTTATGGAACAGGCAGTCACAACTATGTCTATTCCTATGCCCTTCAATTCAATATAACATACTTTTGTTCGATATAACATACGACGTTATGATAAAGTATAAACAAATACGAGGAGAATTAGAATGGACTATATACAACAAATAATCGCAAAAAATCTTTATGACATAAGAAAGAATAGAAATTTAACGCTTGATCATTTATCCGAATTAACAGGAGTCAGCAAGGCAATGCTAGCTCAAATTGAAAAAGGGAAAACGAATCCTACGATTACTACTCTTTGGAAAATAGCTAACGGGCTCAAAGTTTCTTTTTCAACATTCATGAAGGAAGAAAGTCCTGACGTAAAAAAAGTAAGCATGAACGAATTGGAACCTCTTATGGATGAAAATAGTAAATACAGTGTTTATTCCTTTTTCCCTTACCATCATGAGAAACAATTTGAAATCTATGTGGTGGAATTGGAGCCTGGCTGTTCGTATGAAGGACGGTCTCATTTAGGGGAAGAATTTATTATCATGAAAGATGGAACGGTAACGGTAAATGTGCATGAGAAGGCTCACAAATTAACTTCAGGTGATGCCCTTCAGTTTTTTGGTAAATCGGTGCATGGTTATCATAACGATTCAGACAAATTAGCAAGCTTCTTTATGCTTATTTACTATCCAGATCCCGAATGATCATTTATACATGCTTCCAAAAGGCAACTAATATAAGGGTTGATTAAAGAATGATACTCAGAAAACTTTATAATGATGGATCATTTTAGAAGGGACAGATGATATGATTTTAATTACAGGGTCCACAGGACAAATTGGTCGGTTAGTAACGGAACACCTTTTAAACATAGGAGTTCCAGTTCGAGCGTTTGTTAGGGACGAAAAGAGTTTTGATTACCTTGGAAATTCATCACTGGAAGTGGCAGTTGGAACATTTGAAGATAAAAAATCAATTGAAAAAGCAGTTGAAGGGGTTGACCGCCTCTTCTTAGTTGCACGTGATAATCCTAACCAAGTAGCACAACATGATAATGTAATAAAAGTAGCAGAGCGATGTGGCGTTAAACACATCGTAAAATTATCAGCATTTGGCGCCTCTAAAAATTCACCAATTTTTTTAATGCGCGCGCATGCAGAAACAGAAGAACAATTAAGAAATTCAAAGATGAACTGGACATTCCTCCGGCCACAACTATATATGCAGAACCTATTGCGTTTTGGAGATTCAGTTGCGGAAAACAACCGTTTTTCAGCTCCTATGGGTGCAAATGCGTTTGCTTTAGTAGATATCCGTGATGTTGCAGTAGTTGCAGCCAAAGTTTTAAAAGACGGTGACCATGCATCGAAAATATATACTTTAACAGGTCCTAATGCGATCAATTATACGGAAATTGCGAAATATTTATCAACTATTCTTCATCAATCAATAAAGTATCATCCAGTACCGCCGGAAGAATTTTATCAAACGCTTTTATCGGAAGGTAAACCTTCTTGGCGAGCACATGACCTTGCATATATTGCTGAGGCATATCCTAGAGACAGAAAAAGCCTAATTACAAATGATATTAGTGACTTGCTACAACGACCCGCAAACAGTATTCAAACTTTTTTAAGTGATCATCAAACAACCTTTCAGAGGAAGGAATAACTATGTATTGTTTGAATATTTCTTTCTATCCCTTAGTATCCAAATTATATTTTCGATGGAAATCATTGATGAAGGAAGAAATATAAATAGTATTTATGTGAATCAATTTCATAATTACAAAAAACAGCTACTTCACTACAATATCAGTTAAGAACGACGTAACGAAACTACATATTGTAGTAATGTGGCGATAAACCGGTATTATGAAATTGATTAATGTAGGTTCCGTCTAAAAAGATATAGACGGAACCTTTCTTTTACTGAATTGAACATACAGAGGAGGTCTATAATTGAAACCAATCAAAGCCGATCTATTAATGTTAGTAGTTACCATTTGTTGGGGGTCATCTTATCTATTCATGAAGATGGGGCTTGGTTCTATCGAAGAATTTAATTTAATTGCCCTTCGTTTTGGTTTAGCATTTGTATGTGCTTCAGTTATTTTTCCAAAGACATTAAGGAATATAGATCGTATTACTATTAAGTATGCTGCGATTCTTGGCTTTATTTTATTTTTAATATTTATATTTATCACTTTTGGTTTAGGTACTACAACAACTTCAAATGCTGGCTTTCTAGTTAGTTTAACTGTCGTATTTGTCCCATTAATTAGCGCCGTTATATTTAAAAGTAAATTAACAAAAAAACTTTCCTTGAGCATAATAATCGCTATCATTGGAGTAGGATTTCTTACCATTGATATACCATTTTCCATTACTTTCGGAGATATCCTCTGTGTATTCGCTGCATTCTTCTATGCTATTCACATTATTATCGTTGGCTTTGCGGCACCTCAAGTAAATACATTACAGTTAGGAATTTGGCAACTGGGGTTTGCTGGTTTGTATGGTTTGATCTTTTCTTTTATTTTCGAAACCCCGATTATGCCTAATACAACGCAAGGATGGATAGCCATCTTGGCACTCAGTTTAATTTGTAGTGCGTTAGGCTTTATCCTGCAAGTCATCGCCCAGAAATACACTACACCGACTAGAACAGGATTGATTTTCTCCTTAGAACCTGTCTTTGCTGCATTATTTGGTTATATGTTTATCAATGAGATAATGGGTTTCACCAATTATATCGGAGCCCTTCTAGTGATTGTAGGTATCATCATATCCTCAACGACTAAAAAGGGGGGAAAAATCAATTAACCAATTAGAGTAGCATCATTTAATATTGAAGCCATTTATTCGGTACCCTACAAATTATGGATTCCATTTTAATTTACGATTGATCATCGTCTTTTTATCGATGTGAGTATCTAAGGAAAATGTAGTATAATACGGAATAGAGGTGAATAGGATTGAAGAAAATTGTTTTTGGTCACCATGAAGAAGACACATTACGACAATTTCGCCGCTGTTTAGAAACAGGGAACGTCGTCGGTGGTGCTTTATGTGCTGACGGACATTACGGCTACTCGCAACCAGTAGGTGGAGTAATTGTCTATGATGGACAAATAGCCCCTTCAGGAGTTGGGTACGATATTGCATGTGGAAATAAAGCTGTAAAAACAAATCTCACATACAATGATATTAAAATGGATATCCCTAAAATTATGGATGAGTTACACAAAAAAACATTATTCGGTGTTGGTCGGAAAAATCCAATACGAGTAGATCATCCGTTATTTGATGATGAGGATTGGCAAGTTTATAATCAAATTGGCAAACATGAGCACGATCAATTAAAAGCCCTTGCCAGGTCTCAGTTTGGCACAACTGGATCAGGAAATCATTATGTTGATATTTTAATTGACCAAGAAACAGATGAAGTATGGGTTGGTAATCACTTTGGTAGTCGCGGTCTCGGACATCGTACTGCAACAGGTTTTTTAAATCTTGTAAATGGATTAGAATTCTCGGATAAACCACAGCGTGAATCAATGGAACAGCCACCTACCCTATTAAATATGGATAGCGAGGTTGGCCAGTTATATTTTCAAGCAATGGAATTAGCAGGAAAGTACGCATATGCTGGACGAGACCATGTCATGCAACAAACGTTAGACATTCTTCAAGCCGAAGCTGTAGTTGAAGTGCATAATCATCATAACTACGCGTGGAAAGAAACCCATTTCGGAAAAGAATATATCGTTGTTCGAAAAGGAGCCACTCCTGCGGCACCTGGACAATTAGGTTTTGTTGGTGGGAGCATGGGCGATATTTCCGTTATTTTACAAGGCATCGACTCAGAAAAAAGCCGTGACTCTTTTTATAGCACGATCCATGGTGCCGGTCGTATCATGAGTCGTACAAAGGCAGCTGGAAAAATGAATTGGCGCACTAAAAAGCGTCGTGGTGGAGCAATTTCCGAACAAGATATGCAACAGGCTGTTAAAAGATATGGTGTCGAGCTACGGGGCGCTGGTCCTGATGAAAGTCCTTTCGTTTATCGAAATTTGCAAGAAGTATTAGACGCACACGCAGGTACGATTGAAGTACAACATGTTTTAAAACCTGTTGGAGTTGTCATGGCTGGTGATTGAGGCTTACAACTTTCATGAATGAATAAATACGTTATAATAAATACAGCAATAAAATTGATAGGAGTCTCACAATATGTCTATTTTTGAACAATATAATCGAAACAAAGAAAATATTGGGCGTTTATTAGTAAAATGTCCTGACAAACCTGGCATTGTAGCAGCTTTGTCTAATTTTCTATATATAAATGGTGCCGATATTATGGAATCAAGTCAATATTCTAGTGATGACAGTAGCCGGATGTTTTATATCCGGTTTGAATTTTATGTCGAAGATTTACTAGTAAAGCGTGATGAATTAGAAAAGGCTTTTCAACCGTTAGCAGCCAAATTTGAAATAGACTTTGATTTCACATATAACAACATAAAAAAGCGCAGTGCTATTTTCGTTTCTAAGGAGACACACTGTTTATTAGAACTTCTATGGGAATGGCAAAGTGGAGATTTGGACACAGAAATCCCTCTAATCATTAGTAATCATGAAGATGCCAGAAGTATTGTAGAGCCTTTAGGTATTCCATATTATTATATTCCAGCAAACAAGGATATCCGAAAAGAAGTAGAAGCAAAACAAGTCGCATTGATGGAGGAGTATGACATTGATGTACTTATTCTGGCCCGTTATATGCAAATATTAACACCTGAATTCGTTGAACGTTTTTCAAATAAAATTATCAATATCCATCATTCATTTTTACCAGCATTCATTGGTGCACGTCCATACGAACGAGCTTATAACCGTGGAGTTAAATTAATTGGTGCAACATCTCATTATGTTACAAATGATTTGGATGAGGGACCAATTATTGAACAAGACATCGAACGTGTAGATCACCGCGACAATATTCCATCGTTAAAGAAAATAGGTCAGCAAGTTGAAAGACGAGTGTTAGCAAGGGCTGTCAAATGGCACTTGCAAGATCGCATCATCGTAAAAGATAATAAAACAATTGTATTCCATTAATTATAGCGCATGATGATCACCACCGAAGTTAGTAGATTATCTACCTTTGGTGGTGTTTTTTTGTAACGCAAAAGTGCTTTAGTCAATTTCATCATACGGATATATCGCCGGTTGAATCGTTCCCAACTACAGGTTGTAGCGACGTAGCTGGTTTAGGCAATGATGAAATTGACTCACTTGACAATATTTTATGTTTCTTGTATTCTACCTTATACGTGAACCCATTAAAAGAAAGGTAAACATTACGTGTGAATGAAAGAAGGTTTAGAGATGAATCAAAGTAAAAAGTTATTAATGTTAGTTACTACAGCACTTTTTGCAGCTATCATTGGGATATTAGCCCAAATAGTTATTCCATTACCACTCATCCCGATAACTGGACAAACTTTAGCTATCGGACTAGCTGCCACAATATTGGGATCACGTTATGGCACGATCTCCACCCTATTGTATATTGGTATGGGCGCAATCGGCATTCCTGTTTTCTCGCAAATGACTGGAGGTTTAGGAATCGTCTTTGGGCCTACAGGTGGCTTTATAATTGGCTTTATTCCTGCCGCATTCATCATAGGATATTACATCGAAAAATCTAGCTATACTGTTACAAATGCATGTATCGCTAATCTAATCGGAATGATTATTACATTAACATTTGGTACAGCTTGGTTAAAAATTTCAGCTAACTTATTATGGACTACTGCATTTTTTAGTGGATTTGCTCCGTTCGTCATTGTAGGAATACTGAAAGCCTTCTTAGCAGGATGGGTTGGTATTCTCGTAAGGAAACGATTAATAGCCGCGAATATACTAATCAATCCTTCACCGCACGGTTTTACAAGATAAAAAACATAGCGTACATCTTTAGAGAATGATGTGCACGCTATGTTTTTTACATTAAGCTCTTTGACGCCTTTTATTGAGTAAATATTCAAGTGTCCCAGAGCCAATAAATACTCCGATAAGAATCAATATTAAACCTGTATAATGCTCCATTAATATCGGTTCTCCTAAAAATAGTGCTGCACCAATAAGAGCAAATAACGTATTTAAATTAACAAAAATGGTCGTTTCAGTCGGACCAACATTTTTAATTGCAAAATTATAAATCATATGCCCTAACGCAGTTGCCATGATCGCACTAAATAAAAAGATCATACCTAATTTCCAAGAAAATAACTGACTTAATTGGGCTACATCTCTTTCAACGATCAATCCAACAATGAAGATAAAGATGGACCCTAACAATAACATATAACCTGTAAGTAGCCGTGGATCAAAAGAAGGATTTAATTTACTAATCAAAATAAAACTAATTGCTTGAAAAAGCATCGAAAAGAAAATAAAACCATCACCTAATGATATCGAGTTCACCCCACCAGTACCAGCCACCGAGGTAATTATAATCCCGAGAAATCCTAGGAAGAATCCTATTGCGCGTAATCTTGTTACTTTATCTCGCAGAAACAAGACAGACAAAACCATCGTCACCAACGGTGCTGCTCCTAAAATAATACCTGCATTTACACCTGTTGTTTTTGTTAAACCAATCGCTAAAAATGTATGGTGAAAAGCAACATTAAATATTGTAATAAGACCAATTGTTTTCCATTCTTGTTTCGTCGGTAAACGAAAAATCCCCATTATTTTCGCTACAATTAAGACTGCAACGCCTGCTGTAAATATGCGTGCTGACGTTAACATAATCGGATCGATCGTATTTACTAATACAGATAATGCAGATAAATTAAATCCCCAAGTAGCCATTACGAAAAACAATAAAATATATATTCTTGTCAAAACATCACCCGTACCTTCATGGACAAAACTTCAGATAAATAACTTCATAGAGACTGGGTGTCAGCTATGAAGTATTCATTAACTTTCTATTATAGCAAACTATTATACTTTAATCATGATTTCCTTTCTTTTCGATGAAGAAGGAATAAATAATTCATCTCGATATTTTGCTACTGTTCGTCTTGAGATAGTGATTTGATGAAGTTCCTTTAAATGATCCGCGATTTTTTGATCTGACAATGGTTTATATTTATTTTCTTTTTCGACAAACTCTTTGATTATTTCTTTTACTTCCGTTTGGGAAGATTGGTCACCATTATTTGACGTAATCTTTGTTGAAAACAAGTGACGTAATTCAAAAATGCCAACAGGGGTTTGAATGATTTTATTTGCTGTTGCTCTACTA
The DNA here is from genome assembly GCA_026169505.1 of Pseudogracilibacillus sp. Classification (GTDB taxonomy): domain Bacteria; phylum Bacillota; class Bacilli; order Bacillales; family Amphibacillaceae; genus Pseudogracilibacillus. The sequence goes on along the minus strand of JAPFCO010000252.1, from coordinate 1,717 downwards.
ACAGTTGATTCGTGCATGTCTATCTCATCTGCAACTTGCTTCAATGTTAGTGGCTTTAAAAAGCGAAATCCTTCTGATAAAAACTTTTGTTGATGGTTTACAATGACATCCATTATTTTTAATATAGTGCTTCTTCGCTGTTCGATACTATTTTGCAACCATTCAAACTGCTTAAATTGATGCTGAACATACTCTGAAAGTTCCTTCGACTGCTTCATTTGTACAGAATATTCATGATTGAAATGTAGATTAGGAATATAATGCTCATGTAATTGGATTGTATGAACAGCTTGTTTTCCATCAAATTCAATCGTAATATCCGGATTGATGTAATCAACTTTAGATAGCGCATACTTCATAGCGGGCCGAGGATTAAGTGTTTGAATTTTATGAAATACTTCCTGAATATCTTTTAATGAAACGCCTAATTGTTGAGCGATTGGATTCCATCGTTTATCTGCTAAGGGCTGTAAATAACTTTCAATCATTGTTACAAGTAGCTGATCATCCGGATACATCTCATTTGCCTGAATACGTAGGCAGTCCGCTAGATCTCGTGCCCCGATTCCACGCGGCTCCAATTTCATTAAAACTTGTCGCGCCTTATTTACCGCTTGCTCGGTAACACCTAAATGTGTACATACTTCTTCATCCGTAATAGAGGCGAAACCATGCTCATCAATATTTAATACTAAATAACGAACAATACCAGATTCTTCCTGTTCTAACGGAATATCAAGTAATTGATCTAACAATTCTTCATGTATTCCTTTCTCTTTTTGGACTGCATTTGCTAATGGATCAAAGGTATCGCCAAAAGATTGTTTTCGCTGAGAATTATTACTCGGGATGGATTGATCTTCTTTTTCAATGAGTTCAATAAAAGGATTTTCTGCGGCTTTTTCATGTACAAATTGAAATAATTCATACGATGATAGTTGCAAAAGTTCAATTGCTTGTCGTAACTCGGTCGTCATGACCATTTTTAGCATTTGCTTCTGTTCCATCATTAACTTCATATTATACCTCCTAGCAAGCAAACACTCATATCGTTGTAAGCGTTGTCAAATAAATTAGATGAATAAACCTTATTTAATAAGGTTACTTATCTCCTTGAATTTTGGATGTTTTGCTGTTTGCATCAATTCAAATAATGCCATTTCTACTGATGTGACCGAGGCTCCGAGTAATTTCATTTTCTCGATTCCTATATCTTTATCCGCTAATGTACGCGAGGATACACAGTCCGTAACAACCTCAACATCATGTCCTATTGTTAATAAATCACTCACTGTTTGATACACACAAATATGGGCTTCTATTCCCGTAATTAATAAGTTTTTCTTATCTATCTGGTCTAATTGTTCTTTAAATTCATCTGTTTGGCATGCGCTAAACGTTACTTTAGCAACCGGTTCCTGATCGGATAAATGTTGTTTTACATCTGCAGTTGTTGGTCCTAATCCTTTTGGATATTGTTCTAACCATAATACGGGAATATCTAATAACTTTGCACCTTGAATCAATGTTTCTATATTTTTAACGACTTCTTTACTTTGATGCATTATTTTAGCTAGCTTGCCTTGTACATCGATTATAACTAGGGCTGTATCATCTATTTTCAACATATTTCCCTCAACTCCAATTCTGTATGCTTCTCTTTAGTTTATCATATTTTTAAATATATTCCATTGTTCTTTATTATCTGATAACAATG
>JAPFCO010000433.1 GCA_026169505.1 Pseudogracilibacillus sp. | reverse complement strand
GGTGGAGACCAAGGATCAGCTGATTATTAAATATTATAAAACAGTAAAAGTAATAACCGTATGAATCGATCTTGATTCCATACGGTTATTTCACTTTATAAGAAAGAAACAGTTGATTTAATATCATTTGATTTCGTAATAGCAGAAATTACTGCTACCCCATTAGCGCCTGCACGAAGTACTTCAGCAGCGTTCGTGCTCTGAATACCACCAATACCAACGATCGGTAGGACAGGGTGCATAGCACGAAGTTTTGAAATCCATTGTAAACCAACAGCTTTTTTAGCGTCAGGCTTTGAGTTCGTTGGGTACACTGGTCCAGCCCCAACATAATTGATTAGGTGAAGCGGGCTGTTTTTGAGCTCCTGTTCGTTGGAAACAGATAAGCCTATTTGTAAGTTCGGATATGCTTTGCGTAAATCGACGACAGAAACATCATTTTGTCCTACATGAACCCCATCAACATCTAATAGATCAATTAGCTCAATATCGTCATTAATAATAAAAGGAACACGATATTGTTGGCATACATGACGTAATTCTTTCGCTAATGTTATTTTTGCATCGCCTTTTAAAGCGCCAGTCCCTTTCTCGCGATATTGAAAAGCGGTAATACCACCTTGAATTGCTTCCGTTAAAATCGTAACCGGGTCACGTGGACAGTCTTGCGAACCCATAATAAAATATTTGCGAAGATATTTTTCAGGCATTGGATATGTTCCTCCATTCAGTCTTTTCCTAATTCATCAATGAAATGTGGGAGAAAGGTTCCAGTTCCATGTACTGTATCTTTTGAGGCAGCACGTTCTGCTGCTTTCCCGTAATGGAATAATGCATCATACACTGCATCAATTGAAGTTGAATTTGTAGTTAAACAAGCTGTGATGATTGAGCCAAGTAAGCAACCAGCGCCTGTCATTTGGGTTAAATACGGATGTCCCGATTGATTTGTATGTATTATTTCGTTTTGACAAATTATATCGGTTTCTCCTGTAACGACAGCAATTGCATCATACTTTCTCGCAACTTTTCTCGCAATCTCTTTTAATGTAATTATATCAGCTGTCTCATCAAGTGATTCAACGCCTTTTGTTTCCCAGGCAACATCAACTAAGAAAGCCATTTCTCCGATATTTCCTTTGATTGCAGTAAAATCTATGGCATCAGTTAATTGTTGTATTACTTGTTGGCGAAAAGGGGTTGCCGCAACACCGACTGGGTCAAGAACGACAGGGATCCCACGCTCGTTTGCTGCTTTACCCGCATGAAGCATTGACGCTACATCAGCTTCGACAATTGTTCCGATATTAATGAGTATTCCATTTGCTAGACTAGCCATCGCGTTTGCTTCTTTCGTTTCTTTCGCCATAATAGGTGAGCCACCGAACGCTAATAATCCATTGGCAGTAAAGTTCATCACCACTTGATTCGTTAAATGATGAATTAATGGCTGTGATTGTCTGACCTGTTGGATGGTGTTCATCGGACCGTTTCCTTTCTCGTTGCAAAATGATTCGTTGGTCCACTGCCTTTACCTAGATCAAACGATTGTTTAATCGCTTCTGTGATAAAAATCTTCCCTTTTTGAACGGCATCGTCTAATGAAAAACCATGACTTAAGTAAGCGGTAATTGCAGCGGCATATGTACATCCAGTTCCATGGGTATTGACTGTATCAACTCGTTTTGCAGAAAATGAACGCATTTCCTTTCCGTCATATAAAAAATCAACTGCGTCTTCATCCCCACTAAGATGACCTCCTTTTACAAGGGCAGCTTTTGCACCATAATCATGGACAATGATTTTTGCAGCCGTTTGCATTTCTTCTAATGTAGTAATTTGCATCCCAGTCATAAATTCTGCTTCTGGTAGATTAGGAGTTGTCACTGTACATAATGGTAAGAGATGTTCTCTTAAAAAATTGCGTGCCTCATCATTTATCAAAGTATCCCCACTCGTAGCGACCATCACAGGATCAATGACGAGCGGAAGCTTCTTATCTTGTAAATGTTTCTGAATAACTTTCATCATATCAATATTAGCAATCATTCCTGTTTTCACTGCATGTACTGGCATATCGGAAAAAACAGACTCTAACTGGTCGTCGATCATCTGTAAAGGGAGGTGATGGATACTTTGCACACCTGTTGTATTTTGAGCAACGACCGACGTAATGACGGACATACCATAACTTTGTAATTCTTGAAATGTTTTTAAATCAGCCTGAATCCCAGCTCCACCTGATGGATCAGTTCCGGCAATCGTTAATGAACAAGCAACTTCTGTCATAAAAATCTTCTCCTTTTAATAAAAACATATTACAAAAGCAAGTATATGCTTTTAAAATCAGTGGTATATCTTAGCATCCTTTATTTTCAGCACGTAGCGGTTTATTCTGTTGCTCTAGTTTAACTCGTGAGACGATAAATAAAGCAAGGATGGATCCAGTAAGACTACTAATGAGAAATGGAGGAATAAAAAAGAATGCTCCGAAAGAAGTTCCCATTAAAATTTTGGCGAAAGGAACCGCAAATAAGGCACCTATTAAACCAGTACCAATAATCTCTCCCATGGCAGCAACATAATTTCGCCCGAATTGTTTGTATAAAATTCCGGCTAAAAATGCGCCAATCATTCCACCTGGAAAAGCGAGTAATGATCCGATTCCGAGCATATTTCTAAGTAAACCGATCATAAAGGCAATCGTTACCGCGGGCCCTGTACCAAGCAGGATAGCCGCTAAGACATTGACGGCGTGTTGAACAGGATATGCTTTAGCAATTCCTGCTGGAAACCAAATAAATTGAGAACCAACGGTACCAATCGCAACAAAAAGGGCCATCGTCGTTAATTTGCGAGTTTTACTCATCTAATTCCTCCTTCAACAAGATTAGGAAAGAAGTGAAGAAACATAAAAAAACCAGATTCATGATTCATGAACCTGGTTGAAAGTACGAAAAAAATAAGTTTCGACTACTTCCCTCCGCTAGTATGAACTAGATCAGGTTCACAAGAGTTGGAAACAATCGTTCCTCTCAGCCTATTTGATAGGCACCCCTAGTAGTAATTATTTTAAGTATATCAAATTTTTTGAGAAACGTATAGCTAAAAAAAGTGCTTATGAAGATAAAGAACTATGTACGTGATGGATTCACTAGAAAATAAGTCAGAAGTCCAATTGACTTCCACTTAATATAATGGTAATTTTAGTATAATCATAGGGTGATTGATTACACTAAAAAATATTGCGCCGTTTTTCGTATGACATACGAGACCTTATGATCATTTCGTATGTACAAAAATGGAGAAAATGGATAATAAAAGCATAGAAAGGGAGAAACAATGACAGATCAAACAACAGAGACGCAACAAAAATCTGGAAGTGGTAAGTTAAGTGTTATCATTATTCTTGCAATTGCAATTATCGGAGGAGCTATTACACTCTTTCTTTTATTCCAATCATCAGACAAACAGAAATACTTCTCAGCGGAACAGAGTACATATCATTTCTTAAAAGAAGAAGTAGAAGAGCGTTTTGCTGGTGAGTTAGCATGGGCCGAGATGACACAGGAAAAACCGACTGAATCAACGATTGATATTTCAGCAGAATATCAAGACCCATATGCATTTGGTGGAGTTTCAGAAATAGAAGAAATGGTCAATAATTCAACAATATCAATTAGAACACAAGCAGATATGAAAGAAAAAGTAATGTTTGCAGATTTACAAGCAGATATTGCTGGAATGACTTTTGAAGATTTTCGTTTTAATTTAACAGATACTTTGTTATTAGTAGAGTTACCGTTTTTAGAAGAGGTATTACAGTTAGATAGTGAAGACCTTGGCCCGCTTCTTCATGAAATAGATCCTTATACTTTTGAAGAAGATGAAACATATGACTTCTCACCAGTATTTAATAGCGAAGATTGTCCAATTCCAAAAGAAGATCGTGAATATCTTGCTGATAAATATGGTAAGTTTGTTTACGATGAACTACCAGACGATGCCTTCTCGAGTGACAAAGAAGAAGTGGATGTAGATGGTGAATCTGTTAAGGCAGATAAAATTTCTGTACATTTAACAGAAGATCAAGTAAAGACATTTGTAACAAGCTTACTTGAAGAGGTGGAAAGTGATGAACGCCTAAGAGAGATTTTAGAAGCGTATTTCGAGGAAAACTTCATTCCAGCAGATGAATTAGAAATGCTCATGGATGATTATGATGAAAGTTTAGCTAACATGAAAGATGATGTAGATAACATCGAATTGCCTGAAGGTATTGAGTCTACGATTTGGACAGATGATGGATTAATTGTTCAACGCCATCTAGAATTTTCTACAGAAGATGCTTACGGTGATGAATTTACATTAGCTATCGAAGGAGCACAACTACTAGAAGAAGAAGTACAAAATTTTGACTATGATATTAATTTTAGCGATGAAAATGTAGATGAGTCAGTATCACTTGTTGCTGAGTTATCTAGAGATGATGAAGATATTGAAGATACGATAACAATTGGTGTAGATGGTATGGAATTGACGTATGAAGGTGATGAGACGTTAAAAGATTCAAAACGCGACTTCACTCGTACATTATCCGTGAACTCTCCGGAAATATCAGGAGCGTTAGTTTGGACTGGGGATTCCGAATATGAAAAAGATCAAATGTCATCGAATCATCAATTACATGTTGAGGCAGATGGAATTGGTGCGGACTTATTAAACATTCAACTTGGTGTTGAAGGTAAGCAAGTGAAAGAAGTAGAAACAATTGATGCGGAGAACGTGAAAGACCTTGGTAAAATGTCAGAGAGTGAATTGGACCAATATTTCGAAGAAGAAGCCGCAGAGCAGTTTTTTGAATGGTATATGGAAAAATTCGGTGACGCTGGATTTTAATAGAGGTAAAAAACGAAGTAGCTTAGTCAATTTCATTATATAGATTTATCACTACACTGCTACAACCTGTGTTGAGTTGAATCGTTCCCAACTACAGGTTGTAGCGACGTAGCTAGTTTAGGAAATGATGAAATTGAATCAGCTAGATAAAAGTTTAGACGGCAGGAGTTCATATGAATTTTATAAAACATACTTATTTGTTCATACAACATAACTTACAGCAAAATAAGAGAAGGGGCTTTATGCTTCCTCTTATTTTGCTTTTTCCTGTTCTTTTAATTGGTGCAGTGATTATTTTGATCATGACTTTTTTTGATTCCTCGGAACAATCACCGATTAAACTCGGGGTGGTGAATCAAGACCAATCAAAAGAGACGGAAATGATCATTGATATATTAGAAGAAACGTCGGAGTTTGGTCCATTTATGCAAATCGAATCATTGGACGAGGATCAAGCAGAGGACAAGGTGGAAGCAAATGAATTAAGTGCATATCTTTTATTGCCAGAAGACTTCACATCAAACTTATATGATGGTTATCCAGTGACAATGTCAGTGATAGGAAATCCAAAACAAGAGATGGAAAGTAATGTTGTGCATGAATTAATAAACAGTGTCATGCGTCATATCGAAACATCGCAGGCAAATATTTTATTAGTTAATGAGTATGCCAAAAAAGTTGATATGGATGACGGGACCAGGTCTGAATTAGTAATGGATGAGTTTATGCGGACGTTATTCAGTGTTGCTGGAAAAGATAAAGTTATTTCTGAAGATACCGTAGAAAATTACTCCACTACTTCTCCAGTTCATTACTTTATGTTGTCGAGCTTTTTTATTGTCATAACAGTTTGGCTTCTTGTAATCTATCATTATCTTTATCGTGAAGAAGCAAATCGGATGATTGAACGCATGCGCTTATATGGTGTAACCCATTTACAACAAATTACAGCGCGCATCATCGTTACGTTGATTATGACAGGTGTCTTTGCTACATTAGCATTTGTTGTACTCATCAACTTCATTTCCTTCGATTTATATAGAGAGGATTATATACGAATTGCGCTGATTTGCTTTTTATATAGTAGTTTTTATTTAGTATTATTAGCAATTTGTGAAATGATTCTTCATGCACCGAGGATTCGATTATTAGTTCATTCGTTACTGACGATTACACTTATTGGATTAAGTGGAGCGCTCATTCCTACGATTTACTTTCCTTTATATATTCAAGATATATTAGCATATATTCCAGCGACGGAAGCATTGTTTTGGTTGCAAGAAATTGTACTAAACGACCGGTTATATGCTGATTATAGCCAGCTATTGTTCTATGTAGGCTCTAGTATCTTGCTCTTAATCGTACTGTCATTATGGAAGGAGCGTGTGCGGGGATGAAAATCATTTTTCAAACACGACTCATTTTATGGAAAAAACATTGGATCAGTTTGTTGTTCTGGTTGTTGTTTCCAGCTTTAGTAACTT
>JAPFCO010000067.1 GCA_026169505.1 Pseudogracilibacillus sp. | reverse complement strand
TATTTGGCGTATATTATATTGGAACTTGGATTCAACATTATTTCCAGTTGTTTATTCCTGGAAGTGTCATCGGGCTCATCTTGATGTTTATCTTACTCTCTACTGGAATATTGAATACGCGCTTTATCGATGAAGGTGCTAGTTTTATGATTAAGCATCTTGTTTTATTTTTCATTCCAGCAACTGTAGGTTTATTAAACTTCTATCATTTATTTGCAGGAAAAGGTATTTTATTAATCGTCATTACGATGATAAGTAGCTTAATCGTCATGATTTCTTCAGGCTTAACGAGTCAGCTTCTTGCTAAAGGAAAGGATGGCACATCATGAATGATCTTGTTATCAGCCTTTTTATCATTGTTGGGACGATTATTGCTTATTTAATTGCAAAATGGGTGTATACACGTGTTTATACACCATTGCTATTACCAGTATTTGTAGCAACGGTATTGATTGTGATTTTCTTACTTATCTTCAATATTTCATATGATACGTATATGCTTGGCGGGGAATGGATTAATAAATTTCTAGGTCCGGCCGTAGTAGCTTTAGCACACCCATTATATCAGCACCGTGATATATTAAAAAGATTAGCCATTCCAATTATTTCTGGAACATTTATTGGGGCAATCGTAGGTATTATCAGTGGTGTGTTGATGGCAAAAGTAGCGGGCTTCGATGAAGAGCTAATCTATTCTCTTTTACCAAAGTCTGTTACGACACCTGTTGCAATGGATATTAGTAATTCATTAGGCGGTATTGCGTCATTGGCAGCAGTATTTGTCATGATTGCTGGTATTGCTGGGGCGATGTTTGGAAAAGTTATCTTTAAGTTGTTTCGAATCCATCATTCTGTTGGTCATGGGGTTGGGTTTGGATCTTCTTCCCATGCAATTGGTACTGCTAAAGCATTAGAAAGTAGTGAATTAGAAGGTTCGATTAGTACGGTTGCAATGATATTAAGTGCAGTTTTTGTTTCCTTAATCACTCCTTATATCGTCACGTTAATGATGTAAAAAAGGCTGTTCAGATTATTATCTGACAGACTTTTCTTTGTCTTAATGTCGTTTTTGTAACCAAAGAATACCTGATTTCGTAATTCTCGGTAATAAACCGGTAAGTG
>JAPFCO010000469.1 GCA_026169505.1 Pseudogracilibacillus sp. | reverse complement strand
CCATCATTTCCAGGTCTTAATAAACGTTTTTTAAAGTTGAATTAGGTATAATATAGAAGGAAAGTAGGGATGAACATGACAAGACTTATGTACATCGTTATTGTCGTCGCATTTTTAGACACGTTTATCCAACTGCCTATTATTACACCGTATTCCTTAGAGTTAGGCGCCTCTTACGCTTTAACAGGTGCGATTGTTGCCGTATACTCCTTAACAAATATGGTCGGTAATATTATAGGCGGACATTGGATTGATAAATTTGGACGCAAAAAGATGTTATTAACAGGAATGACTTTTGTATTTATTATTTTATTGTTTTATCCATTAGCCCAAACAGGGTGGCAATTGTTTTTAGCTCGATTCTTCCATGGTTTAGCAGGTGGTGTACTAATTCCTGCTGCATTTGCATATATAGGGGACAAGTCAGTCGAAGGCTCGCGAGGCAAAACAATGGCTTTTACTGGAGCATGTATTGGAATCTCAGCAATTGTTGGACCTGCAGTCGGCGGAGTCTTAGCTGCAAGGGCATCGATTGAATCCGTCTTCTTCCTTGTTGCCGGGTTGTTTTTCGTAGCGACTATTATCGTATTAATTTTCGTAAAAGAATCATTTACAACGACGGAAAAAGGCAAGTTTGATATTAAGGAATTTATACCTTTAGTTAAACATCCACTCATTATCTTATCGTCATTAGCAGCTTTCACATTGATGATTAGTAATGGGACACTTGCTTTTGCCTTACCGCTCAATGTCGAAGCGATGGGACAAACAACGGAGACAACAGGAATGTTATTAAGTACATTTGGTATCGTAGCCTTAGTTGTATTTTTAACACCTGTCAATCGAATTTATGACCAATTCTCGGCAATTAAACTGATCGCGATAGGGTTATCCCTCATTGGTGTTGGAATGATTATGTTAAGCTTCATGACGTCATTTTCAAGTAATCTTCTTGCAATGATGATTTATGGACTCGGGTTTGCGTTTATCTTCCCTTCCATGAATAAGATTATTGCCGATGCGTCATCGAAGGTTGATCGCGGAAAAGCATATGGTGTATTTTATGCATTCTTCTCGCTCGGGGTTGTTGCAGGTTCAACTGTCTCCGGTTGGTTTGCACAGTATCTTGGATTACCATTTTTAGTTTGTGCGATTATCATGTTTGTTTCTGTCGGAATCATCCTATTTTTAGACCGAAAGGTACAACAAACTGAGTGAATTTTATAATTACCCAAATCAGCTACATCACTACAACATGCAGTTAATAAAGGCTCAACGAAACTACATGTTGTAGCGATATGGCGCTAAATCCGAATTATGAAATTCACTAAACTAGGTAAACTAAAAACTGGTTGAACTTCTCTATAAAGTTCAACCAGTTTTTTTAATCAGGTCGTGGGATTGTTGTAATTGGGCCGATCTCCGCATAATCAGTTCCAGCTAGACGACTGATCGCTTGTAATTCATCATAAATAATTTTTCCGTCATCATAGACTTCCTCATTTACATGAATACAAACAATTTTTCCAATAAAAAAGTCTGTGCTTACTTCATCGCCTTCTCCTAATTCGAGATGTTTTTCTAGCACACATTCATACCGTACTTTTGCTTCTTCTACACCTGGTGTCGTAATCTTCTGGCTTGATACAGTAGTAAGATTTGCCAAAGTAAGTTCACTCTCATCAGCTGCTAAAGATGCTGCTGTTTGATTAATTTTCTCTAGATATGATTTACTAACGATATGAATGACGAAGTTTTTTTGATGAAGGATATTTCTTGCCGAGTCTTTCTGTACACCATTTTTTCGTTGGACCGAAACAGATAACATTGGTGGATCCGCTGTGACAATATTAAAATAACTAAACGGTGCTCCATTAATAGTGCCATCTTCAGCTTCCGATGTTACAAAAGCAATTGGTCTTGGCACAACGGATCCAATTAATAATTTATAGTTTTCTCTTTCTGTTTGCTTGGATGGATCTATTTCTATCATGATCT
>JAPFCO010000025.1 GCA_026169505.1 Pseudogracilibacillus sp. | reverse complement strand
TCTTCAGTAGGTGTGATAAAAAGTTGTTGGGAAAATAGATTATGCCAACCATATTCGTTAATTATTTCAACAGGTAGACGGTATTTCTCATCTGCACCGGCAAATCCTTTGAAAGAGAATACTTCATTTTTTTCATTTAAATGATTAACTACTTTGTTGTATAATTTGTCAAATGATTCCTCATTAATAGGCTGGTTCACTGCGCCCCAATCTACCAACTTTTCAGATACTTCGTCACGAACAACGAAACGATCTTTTGGAGAACGTCCAGTATATTTACCAGTCGTTGCTCGCACAGCACCTTTTTTTGATAGTACTGCTTCTTCACGAGAAAGAATCTTTTCAACTAACACTGGAACAGCTAAATTTCTATGCACACGATCATTTGTTGCAAATTCTTGAGTCACAGTAGATTTTGTTGTATCCATACACTAAACCATCCTTTTTTATCGAGTTCTTAAATATGATATATAGTATAACACATTGGATAAAATAGTCCATACTAATCTAGTTGAAATTTTGTAATCAAAACATGTAGATAAAAGGTAGCGCTTACTAGATTGTAGTAGCAAGGATGAAGCAATTATTACAAAATTGTGAATAGGTTAACATGAATTTTATTTGACTAGAGAGTCACTATCATGTAAGGTATATTTTATAACGGACTCTCTTATTCAGAGTAGGCGGAGGGACAGACCCTGTGAAGCCCAGCAACCATCACAACTGTGGAAAGGTGCTAAACTGATGCAAGGATAATTCCTTGAGCAATAAGAGCGAAAGGCGATATGTTCATTCATCCTTTCCTCATGTATATAAGGAAGGGATTTTTTAATGTATCCATATATATGTAGTGAAACGAATCATATGCCTAGTCTTTCTAACTCTCTTATTTTGGAGCTCCGTAAAAGAGGATGTTCAAAAAGTCCGGTAAAAATGACACATCGAATTTCTTTGTTGGCTTGCTTTTCCGCTGCTCACGTATTAACTTCATACGTTCCGCTGCTCAAAGCTACGCTGCCTCGAACTTTCGACGCACAGGACGTGCTAGTGTCGGTGTTGCATCAGGACGATGCGTTCTTAGCCGACCGGTCCTTTTTATCCTCCTTTTTGAACATGCACTAAAAGATATGAGGAGGCTTTTATATATGAAACAAAATCGACGCTTATTTACTTCAGAATCAGTGACAGAAGGGCATCCCGATAAAATGTGTGATCAAATATCGGATGCGATTTTAGATGAAATTTTACAAGGCGATCCAGATGCACGCGTTGCTTGTGAGACGATCGTAACAACTGGATTAGTATTAGTAGCGGGGGAGATTACAACATCTGTTTATGTAGACATTCCTGCGATTGTAAGAAAGACGATTAAAAAGATAGGTTATACAAGAGCAAAATATGGATTTGATGCAGAAACGTGTTCCGTGCTAACTGCGATTGATGAACAATCTCCAGATATAGCTGGTGGTGTTGATCAATCACTCGAAGTTCGTCAAGGTAGTTCAGAGGAAGCAATTGGAGCAGGAGATCAAGGTTTAATGTTTGGATATGCATGTGATGAAACTGAGGAATTAATGCCTTTACCGATTTTCTTAGCCCATCGGTTAGCAAAGCAATTAGCGGATGTACGGAAAAATGGTGTATTAGACTATTTGCGTCCTGACGGAAAAACACAAGTTACGATTGAATATGACGAAAACGATCGTCCAATTCGAGTAGATACGGTCGTTGTGTCAACGCAACATCATCAAGATGTCTCTAATGAACAAATTGAGCGAGACATTCGTGAACATGTGATTGAAAAGATCGTTCCAAGTTTTTTATTAGATGAGGAGTCAAAATACTTTATCAATCCATCTGGACGCTTTGTTATCGGTGGACCCCAAGGAGATGCGGGGTTAACTGGTAGGAAAATCATTGTCGACACATATGGTGGTTATGCCCATCATGGTGGAGGCGCATTTAGTGGTAAGGATCCGACGAAAGTGGACCGTTCTGCATCCTATGCTGCTAGATATGTAGCCAAAAATATCGTTGCCGCTGAATTAGCAAAAAAATGTGAAGTGCAAATTGCTTATGCAATAGGTGTGGCACAACCTGTTTCAATTGCAGTGAATACGTTTGGAACTGGGAAAGTTTCCGAAGATAAATTAGTAGAGGTAATCCGTCATGTTTTCGATCTTAGTCCCTCAGGCATTATCGATATGCTTGAATTGAAACAGCCAATTTATTTACAAACTGCAGCATATGGACATTTTGGTCGTACGGATTTACAAGTACCTTGGGAAAAAGTAGATAAACTAGAAGAGATTAGAAAAGCATTAATAGAATATGTATAATAAAAAAGGCACCTAGTTAAATATGATTTTTAACTGGATGCCTTTTTTATTTAAAAATCTAATCCTAAGTCAGTATGTTTCTTATAATAATCTCTTTTATCTACATATGATTTTTGGATTCGTTTCATTTCTTCAATATCTTTTTCGGTTAGCGTTCGGACTACTCTTGCAGGGCGACCAAAAGCTAATGTATTTGGTGGGATTGTTGTTCCAGGTGAAACTAAACTACCCGCACCAATAAAAGCATGTTCACCTATTTCAGCCCCATCTAATATAATGGACCCCATTCCAATCAGTGCGTGTTCTCTAATTGTACATGCATGGAGTGTTACTTGGTGTCCGACTGTTACATCATCTTCAATGGTAACTGGTAAGTCTGGACTTTGATGTACGAGTGATAAATCTTGGATGTTCACTCGATTACCAATTCGAGTTGGTGCGACATCGCCCCGAATGACTGTCTTAAACCATATACTAGAATCTTCCCCGATGATGACATCACCAATAACGGTAGCATTCTTCGCTACAAAAGCAGAATCAGCAATTTGTGGATAAATATTTTCATAATGATGAATCATTGTCTGTTCCTCCAGTAACATAAAGTGACATTTTATTTAGCATAACATATTTAATAGATGAATGAACATTTGGATGCATTATCTTTTTTGGATAGCTATAATAAAAGGCGGATTGTTTTTCTGATTAATAAATTGATAGTTTAATACTGCAAATTTCTTTTGATCGAGGGCTTTTGCAAAAGTTAGTACGGCATCTTTTTCATCTTCACCACCATCATGACCGTAATAAACGACAAGAATGACAAGACGACCTTTCATTAAATAGTTCAATAATGAAGCTATTGCAGGGATTGTCGATTCGCTCGTCGTAATAATGTGTTTATCGCTTCTAGGTAAATAACCTAAATTAAAAATAGCTCCACCGATTTTACCTGTTTCTTCTATTGGAATGTATTCATTTATCTTTGCATGGCTATCTTGTATATACGTTACTTGTTTCTGACCATGTTCATCTAACAATGCCTTTGTCGTAGTGATGGCTTGTTTTTGAATATCAAATGCATAAACTCGACCACTCTCACCAACAAGTGATGCTAATAACAAAGTATCATTCCCATTGCCGCAAGTAGCATCAACTACAATATCGCCTTCATTAATCGTCGTTTTTAATAAATGATGTGTATATGGTATAATAGCTTTTAACATAGACTTCCCAACCTTTATAAGTAAATAGTTCCTCATTACAGCTTACCATTTCTTTTAAAATGGAAGAAATAATAGCTGTTTTCATTTGGATAAATAGGAAGGAAGAACTCATTTCGTATGGGAGTCGAGGTTGCACGAATCTTGACAAAGCATGGCGGATTCACTACAATTCGATTAGTTAGTATCAATATAGAATGGGAACATACTAGGGGTAACGACATAGTTGTCGTGTTTACATATATAGATTTTCATTATTTGATAAGTTCATATTAGGGAGGCACTTTTGGTGAGTTATAACCATCATGAAGTTGAAAAAAAATGGCAACAATATTGGTTTGAAAATAAAACATTTAAAACAAATGTACATTCTGACAAGAAAAAAATATATGCATTAGATATGTTTCCTTATCCATCAGGATCTGGATTACACGTCGGGCATCCGGAAGGTTATACTGCAACAGATATTACAGCGAGAATGAAACGTATGCAAGGGTATGAAGTGCTACATCCAATGGGATGGGATGCTTTTGGTTTACCAGCAGAACAATATGCGTTAGACACGGGAAATAGCCCTGCTGAATTTACAGAAGAAAATATTGCTACATTTAAAAGACAAATTCAAGAACTAGGCTTTTCATATGATTGGGATCGGGAGATCAACACAACAGATCCATCCTACTATAAGTGGACACAGTGGATTTTTACGAAACTGCATGAAAAAGGACTAGCTTATATGGATGAGATAGAAGTAAATTGGTGTCCAGCATTGGGAACTGTTTTAGCGAATGAAGAAGTGATTGATGGGAAAAGTGAACGTGGTGACCATCCAGTCGTTAAAAAGCCAATGCGCCAATGGGTATTAAAAACTACCGAATATGCTGATCGACTATTAGAAGACTTAGAGGAGTTAGATTGGCCAGAAAGTATTAAAGATATGCAGCGAAATTGGATTGGTCGATCTGAAGGTGCTGAAGTAACATTTACAATTGCTGATTCAAACAAAGAATTCCAAGTATTTACTACAAGACCAGATACATTATTTGGTGCTACATACGCAGTATTGTCGCCTGAACATCCTTATGTGAAAGAAATTACAACGGATGAACAACGCAAAGCAGTGGAAGCATATGTGGAAGAAGTAGAAAACAAACCAGAAATGGAACGTACAGATGCGTCGAAGGAAAAGACTGGTGCATTTACTGGAGCGTATGCGATCAACCCTGTAAATAATGAGCAAGTGCCAATTTGGATTTCAGATTATGTATTAATGTCATATGGAACTGGAGCAATTATGGCTGTCCCAGCGCATGATGAGCGAGACTATGAATTTGCATCTAAATTTGACATTCCCATTGTGGAAGTTGTTGAAGGGGGCAATATCGAAGAAGCTGTCTATACTGGTGATGGAGAACATATTAATTCACAATTTCTAAATGGCCTTCATACAGAAGAAGCAATTACTACAATGATTGCTTGGTTAGAAGATGAAGGTAAAGGAAAACGGGAAGTCACATATCGTTTAAGAGACTGGTTGTTTTCTAGACAACGTTATTGGGGCGAGCCCATTCCAATTATTCATTGGGAAGACGGTACAATGACAACTGTTCCAGAGGAAGAGCTACCACTTGTGTTACCAGAAATGACGGAGATTAAACCGTCCGGAACGGGTGAATCTCCACTTGCAAATAGTGAATGGGTTAATGTAGTAGATCCTAAAACAGGAATGAAAGGTCGCCGTGAAACAAATACAATGCCGCAGTGGGCTGGAAGTTGCTGGTATTACTTACGTTTTATTGATGCGCATAATGATGAACAAATAGCAGATCCTGAGTTACTTAAGAAATGGTTACCAGTTGATTTATATATAGGTGGGGCAGAACATGCTGTACTCCATCTATTATATGCCCGGTTCTGGCATAAATTTTTATATGACATCGGTGTTGTCCATACAAAGGAACCATTTTATAAATTATATAACCAAGGTATGATCCTTGGTGGAAATAATGAGAAAATGAGTAAATCAAAAGGCAATGTAGTCAATCCTGATGATATCGTTCATAGTCACGGTGCAGATACGCTTCGTCTATATGAAATGTTCATGGGACCTTTAGACGCTGATGTTGCTTGGTCAACGACTGGACTGGATGGAGCACGTCGATTTTTGGATCGTGCATGGCGACTAATAATCAATGAAGATGGTACAGTTGCTGACAAGATCATTCATGAACATCATACTTCGATGGAGAAAACGTACCATGAAACAGTTAAAAAGGTAACAATGGATTTTGAAAATCTTCACTTTAATACAGCTATTTCACAAATGATGGTATTTGTGAATGAAGGA
>JAPFCO010000339.1 GCA_026169505.1 Pseudogracilibacillus sp. | reverse complement strand
GTATTACGCTGTTCAACATGAGATAGACAATGTGGAAATTTCTTATCTTTTAACAGAAGGCACTCCAGCGGATAATAAACAGCAGATTGAAGAAACAATCAGGGAAAATATTCGTTCGTTATGTACCAAGACTACATGTAAAATGCCGACCATCGACTTTCATTTGATAGAGAAGGGGATTGAAAATCTGTATCCATCAGAAGTAAAAGCATCAGACGTGAGGAAGTTACGAAGAACTGAAAGGCGATTTGACATTCATGGTACAGATTGAATTATATGACGCAACGTCTATTCGACATCTTTCCTTTCCTGATACACCAGATGGTCAATATGCAAAAGATTTTTTAGTTCCATTCATAATGCAAAAACCTTCCTATTATATTCAAAATATTGATACGGAATTACTCGTCCTCAAAGTTGACGAGATTGTATTACCTATTTGCATCAATGATAAAGAATATACGAATTCATATGTTTGTTCACCTTATACACATTATATAAGTTATGCTAAACGAGAACTGGAGTTTTTTAACAATAAAATGATACGTAATAGTTTATCATTGCTTTTAAGCGGTCTGAGTCCTATTTTTAAATTAAGTAAGATAAATAAAACGATTCATGTGAATAACTGGTTTGTATCTACTAACTTATATCCAGATTTGACATCAGAACAATTGCAGGCGATGGTTGAATTTTTACAGAAGCGATATCCAAAACATACCATTTTATTTAGGTCGTTGAACCAAACACATCAAGGAGATTTATATCAATCATTTGTCCAACAACAATTTAAATTAGTAGGGTCACGTCAAGTATACATTATGGATCCAGTGAAACATCCGATCAAAGCAAAGGCACGTTGGCTCCTAAAAAGAGATGAAAAATTATTGAAAAAACATGAGTATGAAATAGTCGAAGCAGACAACATCTCTAAAAAAGATATTCCTCGAATTCTAGAGTTATATAATGGACTTTATTTAGATAAATATTCAACGCACAATCCTCAATTTACTGAAGAATTTATAGAGTTGGCGTTGGAAAAGAAAATACTTTACTTAAATGCGATTAAGAAAGATGGTAGAATTGATGCTGTTTTAGGTTACTTTTGTCGTAATGGAGTAATGACGACGCCTTTATTTGGCTATGATTTATCCGTTCCCATTGAAAATGGCTTATATCGATTGCTTTCTGTTCGCTTATATCATCTTTCTTTGGAAAATAGTCATTCCTTGAATGAAAGTTCAGGAGCAGCACAGTTTAAACGAAACCGTGGAGCGGTAGGAGAAATAGAGTACACGGCTGTCTATGATGCTCATTTACCCGTGTATCGACGCTGGATTTGGTCGGTGCTAAAATCAATCATCAATAGGATTGGCATTCCAATCATGCAAAAGTATAAACTATGATGAATAGGGGGAAGAAGACGATGCAACCGAAACAGATTGCGTTGGTAACAGGTACAACAAGCGGTATAGGGATGTTGACGGTTGTAGAGCTAGCCAAACAAGGATGTATAGTTTTTGCAGGTATGAGAGATTTATCTAAGAAGAGTGATCTGGAGGAACTGGCGATTACTCAGAATGTCCAAGAATATATTGACTATGTACTACTTGATGTAACGAACGATGACTTTATTAAACAAACAATCGCGTATATTATCGAACGATATGGAAGAATCGATATACTTGTCAATAATGCAGGTGTTTCCATAGGAGGATTCAGTGAAGAAACACTTGAGGAAGATTGGCGTCTATCTATGGAAACAAATTTTTTTGGGACTTTAAAAGTTACTCGAGCAGTTCAGCCATATATGCGGAAAGCTCGATCTGGTCAAATTATTAATATAAGTAGTATTAGTGGAAGATTTGGTTTTCCCGCACATGGTCCTTATACAGCGTCAAAATTTGCAATAAACGGTTTTAGCGAATCACTTCGGCTAGAAATGTTACCATTTGGGGTATATGTTGTGTTAATAGAGCCCGGTGCATTTAAAACGAACATTTGGTCCAAAAATGTTGAAAATATGAAGTTGCGTACGAAAGAAAACTCCCCATATGAAAAGTTTCTAACGAATATTCTTCATTTTACTGACAAGTTAGTAACAGGAGCAAGTGATCCTAGGAAACTTGCCAGTAAAATTGCCAGAATCACTCAAATTCGTCAGCCGAAATTACGTTACACTTTAGGAAAGGGTTCGTTTATCGCTGTCTTGGGAAAAGCTATTGTTCCTTGGAAGTGGTTAGAAAAAGCGATTGTTCAACAAATGCGCAAATAATTTCACCTTAACGATTGACAGTAAACGTTCGTAAAATTTTTCGTATTTACATTTCCAATGTATGAAATGAAAAGCAAAAACAATGATTTATTAATTTCATAAATGATACAATATTTAAAGGTATATTTGTTTTATGAAGGTAGGGAAGGGAATGTTTGCATTACGCTGGGGATTGTTTTTTATTGGTCTTATTATTTTTAGTAGTGGGATTTCATTAGCCATTGAAATGCAGCATTTAGGAATTCATCCTTGGGATGTATTAAATGTTGCATTATACACTAAATTTGGATTATCAATCGGAACGTGGGCTATTATAATCGCTTTTTTATTAGTTGTTATATCTTACATATTAGATAAGAGTTACATTAAGATAGGAACTTTAGTAAATGCATTAGCTGTTGGATTATTTGTTGATTTTTTCTTATGGTCTGGCATTTTGCCACAAGCGACACATACGTGGACAGACTTTATTTTTATGTTGCTCGGTATGATTATTATGGGAATAGGTGGCGGAGTTTATAATGCAGGTGGAGTTGGTT
>JAPFCO010000072.1 GCA_026169505.1 Pseudogracilibacillus sp. | reverse complement strand
TACGTATGATCTGCAATAATTGTATGATCGTCTGTCGGTTTAAATGTAATTTCCGCGATTGGTTTACTTTCATCTTCCCCAATATAAAACTTATTGTTGCCTGCTACGATATTCGCCATGATTTCTCCTCCTTATTTCTTTCATCGTATCATATCTTTCATTCGAATTAAAATTGATTTAATTGCGTATCGGTCATAAATTGTAAACATTTACTTACAATCAATTCTTTATCATTGTCGATCGTTGCAACATGATAACTATTTTCTAATGTAATGAACTCTTTATCCTCACTTTGGATACCATTAAATATAAGTTGTGAATTAACTGGTGGTACAACATGATCCTCTACGGACGAGAATACAAGTGCTGGCATTTTAATCAGTGATAATCGCTCCCTCACTTCTTCCATCAGTACAATCAATTGTTCCATCGACTTTACTGGAGACTGTCTATAAGCCAGTTCTTTTACTCCTTCTTCCTTCACATCTGAACCAATTCCATCGACAAAACGTTTTTCCTCTTGAACGAGCTTTTCATAATATTGCTGGAATTCCGGCATGTCAACTGCTGCGTTGATCACCATAATCCCTGCTATTTCTGGATATTTCTCCGCTAAATAAAGAGTTAATGTTCCACCCATCGATAATCCCGCCACATAAATGGTCGAACAAGATTTCTTTAGATCGGCTAATGCCGCCTCTACATCACGTATCCATTCTAAATACGTCCGTGTTTCCATATCTTGCGGTGTTGTTCCATGACCGGATAGTCTCGGTGCCGTAACTGTATATCCTGCATCTCGAAATTGCTCACCTAAAAACCGCATACTCTGCGTTGTACCTGTAAATCCATGAATTAATAGCACACCCGTTTTATTCCCCGGGAAATAAAACGGTGACGCGCATTGTAAAATCGAATACTTCCCCATCGCTTTTCCTCCCTGTTATGAAATCTTCGTACCATTCGCCACTTCCTGATCTGGATGCAATAAAATGACATCCTCTTCATCAGGTACGCCGCCAAGCACTAACACCTCTGATTTATATCCAGCAATACGCATTGGTGGAAAGTTTACGACTGCTGCGATTTGACGACCAATTAACTTGTTTGGATCGTATCTTTTCGTAATTTGTGCGGATGATTGTTTCACACCTAGTTCTCCAAAATCAATTTCAAGTTTAATGGCTGGTTTTCTTGCTTCTGGGAAAGGCTCTGCCTTCTGTATTGTCCCAATTCTCATATCTACTTTCATAAAGTCATCAAAGCTAATCATTATGTACCCTCCTACTATCCTTATTAAACATAGATTAAATCTTTTGTAAACGTACTCAACACTTCTATTTGACCATTCGGATGTACATACAAATCATCTTCAATTCGAACACCACCAATATCCGGCACATAAATACCTGGTTCAATTGTAAATAAAAGGCCTTGTTGAATGATATCGGTGTTTTCGTGATGAATGGACGGGTATTCATGTACGTCTAAACCTAGTCCATGTCCTATTCGATGGGTAAAATATTCGCCATAGCCTTTTTCTTCTATATAATGACGGGCGGCTTGATCAATTATTTGTAATGTTGCCCCCATCTTGACTGCTGCGATTGCTCGCTCATTCGCGTGACGAACCGTATGATATATTTTCTCCTGTTCATTCGTTCCTTCACCTACGATACACGTCCTTGTCAAATCAGAATGGTAGCCATTTTTTGTCACACCAAAATCAAATAATAAAAAGTCACCTTTTTTCACCACCGTATTACCTGCGGACCCGTGTGGTAATGCTGCCCTTTTTCCACTTAATACGATTGTTTCAAATGCGATGGCATCCGCACCTAAAATAGTCATCTGATACTCTAATTCTGCCTTTATTTCTAGTTCTGTCATTCCTGGTTGAATTTTATTCCACGTTGTTTGCAATGCTTGTTCAGAAATAGCAACTGCTTGCCGAATATGCTCTATTTCTGTAGGTGTCTTTTGTGCACGCATTGTCGCAATAAGGGATTCCATATTGTTAAAGGTTAATGTCGGAAATTGTTTTTCTAATTGTTGCATTTGCATGATTGTTATATAACTTTTTTCTATCGCTACTTTAGAAGGTGCATCTCCTATCGTCTGAGCAAATTTTTTATACGGATCTTCTGTATCAGAAACAGGTATAATATGATCGACCTCTGCAATAGCTGCTGCTGATTCATCCAATGCGGGAACGAATAAAGTCGTTTTCCCTTGTTTGGCATCCATATATAATGCAAAAAATCGTTCATGTGGGTCCGCCGCAAATCCTGTAAAATAATAAATATTATTTGGTACCATCATGAATGCTGTATCTGTATGCAATGCTTGTTGAATATATGCTAATAAGCGCTTTTGCCTCGTTTGATACACCAATATCCCTTCACTCCTTCGATCGTTGCTCCTGCTTTTGTTCCAATTGTTCTTGAAAGATGCTTTGTGCTTCTTCCTTTGATTTACTTTCGATAAAATATGCGATTGCAGATTCACATAATGCATATGTACCAGCACTTGCAATTGTACCGGAAATGACATTTCCTGCAACTGGAAACACTTTTACTAATTGGCGAGAAATCC
>JAPFCO010000064.1 GCA_026169505.1 Pseudogracilibacillus sp. | reverse complement strand
GTTGATTTATAAGTCATCATCTTTATCTATTTTAACAAAACTTTGTAGTAAATCAAAGCTATAACACACAATAAAAAAATATTGGTGTAGATTTATAATTTCAAGTCGGTATCCATTGCTTTTAGATACATTTATATCTCCAATTATTAGAAACAATACATTAATGATTTTTCATCTAATTCAGGATTATTCGTTAGTAACTGGTGTATTAATATAACTTCCTTTTTGTTCTAGATTTTTAATAGTCTTGAAATTCCGAGACTTTTAACATATGCCGTTAAATTTATAAAGTTAATCAGTGCATATAAGCTTGTACACACTGCCTTCTAATCACTAGCATATGGAAAATCTTAATTGTGATCCGATATAATGACGAACATGTATAGGATTCTAATATATTTTCTTTTGAATGTCTTTATTTCTTGCAAGTCGTCCGAAAATAGCTTAAAGTTTATACCAAGTCATAACATTTGCTATTAATTAATTAAAAGGGGATGGCAAGATGGGTGTAGGTATTTTAGGGACGGGACATTATGCTCCAGAAAATGTCGTTACAAATAAAGATTTAGAAAAGATTGTTGATACAACAGACGAATGGATTCGTTCGCGAACAGGTATAGAAGAAAGAAGAATCGCAAAAGATGATGAAGATACATCTGATATGGCATTTGAAGCGGCACAAATTGCGTTAAAAAATGCAGATGTAAGTGCTGCAGAACTTGACTTAATTTTAGTTGCTACTGTAACACCAGATACTCCATTTCCTTCTGTTGCCTGTATGATCCAAGATCGTTTAGGAGCAAGTAAAGCTGCGGCAATGGATGTTGGCGCAGCATGTGCAGGGTTTATGTATGCGCTAATTACTGGTAAGCAATATATTGAAGCAGGCAGTTATAGTAAAGTTTTGATTGTTGGAGTAGATAAACTTTCCAAAATAATTGACTGGACAGACCGCAATACTTGTGTGCTTTTAGGTGATGGTGCAGGTGCCGCAGTAATGGGTAATGTATCAGAAGGAAAAGGAATTCTATCGTTCGAATTAGGTGCCAATGGTGCTGGAGGGAAAGATTTATATCAGAATGAACACGATTTCCTTGTCATGAATGGTCGAGAAGTGTTCAAATTTGCTGTAAGACAAATGCCACAATCAACGATTAATGTTGTTGAAAAAGCAGGATTGACAAAAGAGGATGTTGATTATCTTGTGCCACATCAAGCAAACATCCGAATTATGGAAGCTGCTCGACAACGTTTAGGAATTGATGACGATAAAATGGCAAAAGTGAT
>JAPFCO010000378.1 GCA_026169505.1 Pseudogracilibacillus sp. | reverse complement strand
ATATAAAAGCGATCGAACCACTTTTTGATTCTATCACTTATGGTGATGAAAATGTTGATGTCAAAGTAGTCCAGGAAGTATTATTATATTATGGTTATTATCACGGATCTGTTGACAGTACGTATGGCCCATTAACGGAACAGGCTATCGATCAAGTGAAAATTGACGTGTTACAAGAGGTTAATGAACAAGAAGAAGTGACGGTAGGAAATCATGAAGTTACGTCAAATAATGAAGAACTAGAATTAAAGCCGAAAAAAAATGAGGAACCACAGGTAGAAGCCGATCAGAATGAAGATGTCGTTCAATTAGAAGTTGAAAAAAATGATACGTCCATCATCTCTCACGCTAAATCTTATCTTGGCACCCCTTATGTTTGGGGAGGCACGGCTCCTAGTGGTTTTGATTGTAGTGGGTATATTCAGTTTTTATACGCAGAACAAAACATCGTTATCCCTCGTACTGTAAATGAAATCTGGAATTTCTCTTCCGAAGTATCCTCCCCGTCAGTTGGCGATCTAGTATTCTTTGAAACATATCAAGCAGGCCCTTCCCATTTAGGTATTTATCTAGGAAATAATCAATTTATCCATGCAGGATCTAGTAATGGTGTTGAAATAAGTGAACTAAATGGAAATGATTATTGGGAGTCAAGATATTTAGGAGCGAAAAGAATTTCGAACTAGTAAACTGGCTTGTTTTACCATTTATCCGCTTGACTCAATATATAAAACTAGTATAATGAAATCAAGCAAAGAAGTTGTATGGAATCAACTAAAAGAGTAACTTCATGTTAGAAGGTACAAGAGTGATCCCACCTTCTACGTGGGTTTACTCTTTTTTTATTCACTTACGTTCTTTGTAATAACACGTATATCGTGAAAGAATCTAGGAGGATTAAGTACATGCAAAATGGAGTAGTTAAATGGTTTAACGCAGAAAAAGGTTATGGGTTCATCCAATTGGAAGACGGTGATGATGTTTTTGTTCATTACTCTGCAATTCAAGAAGAAGGATTCAAATCGTTAGAAGAAGGTCAAGAAGTATCTTTTGAAATTGTGGAAGGTGAACGTGGTCCACAAGCTGCGAATGTAACGAAAGACTAATAAAAAAACAACCAGGAGGAAAATCATTCGTGATTTCCTCCTTTTCTATTGTTTTAATATAAATTATCCCCCAAAGCCTCTTCTTCAGCAGGAATACGAATCGTTAATAAAAATATATGCAAAGTAGGAAAAAGAACTGCCGAAATATATGCATGGAACATAATCGGAATAACGAATAGTTCAATTAACACAATGATATAATTAGGATGTTTCAACCAACGATACGGCCCCTTCTTTAGAAGCACAACATTTGGAAGTACAATAATTTTTGTATTCCAAAATTTTCCCAATGACAAAATGCACCATGCCCTCCCGATCTGCATCAAAATAAAAATCCATAAAAAGAACCAGTTCACTGTCAAGTTGTGCTGGACAGATTGGAGAGAGACTTCCAAAATGAGACTAATAAAAAACAGCGTATGTAACCAAATAAACCATTTATAATGATCACTCGCTACTTCTATTGCTCCCTTTTCTTTCATCCATCTTTCATTTTTTTTAGCAAGATGTATTTCAAATAATCTTTGCCCCAATATAAATAGTAAAAAGGAAATAAAAAATGTCATCTCATCACCCACTTCAATAATAATAACTCTGAACTAAACCCAGGGCCTAACGCACTTAATAATCCGAAAGGTTGCTGAAGTCGATGATCTCCTTTGTCTTCTAACCACTTTTTTAATACATAGATTACAGTTGCAGAAGATATATTTCCATGGCTTCGTAAAACATCATAAGAATAAGCTAGTTTCTCCTTTGGAATATGACAAGTTGTTTCCATTTCTTCTAACACTTTTCTACCACCAGGATGGGCAATGAAGGTATCGATCTCCTTTATTGTTAAGCCGAATCTACCAAGAAAGACCTCTACATGTCCTTTCCATAAAGACTTGATCAATTTCGGAATCTGTTTTGAAAAGATAACATGCAATCCATTTTTCCCAACTTTCCATCCCATTACATCTGTCGTATCTTTCTTCATATATGAATGTGTTTCTTGAATCGATAATGCAATTTGCGACACATACTTTGTATATTCGCTATCCTCACCAATTAATAATGTCGCAGCGACTCCATCCCCGAATAATGCGGTTCCTACAATATTGCTCGTTGAAGTATCGTTCAATTGCAAAGTTAAACTACATAGTTCACAACATATAACCAATGCTGTCTTGTCTTTATGTAACTTTAGCCATTCAAACGCCCTTCCTAATCCCATTGCTCCCCCTGCACAACCAAGTCCCCATAAAGGCATTCGTGTGACATCTTCCCTGAATGGCCTTTCGTTCATTATATATGCATCTAATGAAGGAGTAGTAATACCAGTGCTGGATACAAACACGATTAAATCAACCGCTTCATAAGGAAACACTGGTAAATTACTATTTTGTGCAGAAATTTTTTCTAAGCAATGATCGATTGCTTCTAAAGATAATTGCAATGCATGTTCGACATATAGATGGTTTGCTTCATCAAATTGATGCTCTTCTTCATACCAAGTAGTTGGACAGACTAACTGACGAGCATCTACCTTTGCATGATCAAATACGGATAAATATCGTTGTAATCGTTGATGTTTGTTGCTAAAAAGTCTAGATACGAGTTGTTTTACCTCTTGTTGCGAAACATGATATTCAGGAATACCACGTCCAATAGAAGAAATATAGACCATAATCTCACCTTTTTTTGTTTAGTATACCTTTTAATCTGCAAGTTTATCCGCCTTTTCTTCACATAATTTTCACATACTTTAATAACATAGATGTTTTTAAAACTTATTTTATATAGCCAGATGAAGCTTAGTGACTAAATTGTGAAACGTTGATGTAACGCCACTCAACCCCCTTTTAATTGTGTATGATGATAGTAGATTGTATATCCACTACAATTTACAAACTATTACTTAAAAAGAATCATTCGTAATAGTACTTGTAACGATCAATTTCATAAGTACAAAAAACGGGCACGTACAGTATGCCGTTAAGAAAGTCACAATAAAAACACATGTTGTAGCGGCGTGGCCGTAACCCATATTATGAAATTGACTAATAAGATTGATAGAAAATAAGCAAAACGAAGGGGGCGTTACATAATGTCTAAAGCCGAACACAAAAAAGAAATAACTGAACAGGATGAAGGCGTTAATTTAAAAGGTACACTGTACTCTGTTAGTGCAGTAGGTGTAGTCATTATATTATCTTGGGTCGGAGTTTGGGCTTTGTTTTTATCTCGTTAAATTTACGGTAATTGGAAGGAGTTAATTGTATATGAATATGCATAAATATGAAAAATGGTGGCTCCTATTTGGGTCTGGAACACTATTGATATTTCTCATTGTAGTAGGAATTAGTGCCTTTTATATGGGGAGTAAACCACCTAGTTGTGCAGTGACACTTGATCCAGAGTCAGTGAGAGACACAGCACCATTTGATGAACCGGGGCTAAAGCAAATTGGTGATAATGAATATACACTAACGATCGTTGCATCTGCATTTGATTATGATGTAGGCAATCCTGAGAAAGTAGTTGAAATTCCTAAGGGTTCAATAGTACACGTATCTTCTACAACGACAGATGTTATTCATGGTTTTGAAATAGCAGGAACGAACGTAAATATGATGTTGGAGCCTGGTTACGTCAGTACGTATACAAATACATTCAAAAACGCAGGAACATACACACTTGTCTGTAATGAATATTGTGGAGTTGGACACCATTTAATGGCTGCGACGATTGAGGTGGTTGAGGAATGAGTACAGTAGTAAAAAGAAGCTTACCAAAAAGTGAATCGAAACTAGTTATGGCTTATATGTATGTTGCATTTATTTCATTATTTATTGGTGCAACTGCGGGATTGCTGCAAACGTTAGAACGGTCGGGCAAATTTACCCTCCCCTCTTTCATTAGTTATTATCAAATCTTAACAGTACACGGGGTTATTTTAGGGTTAGTATTAACGACATTTTTCATCTTAGGCTTTATGTTATCTGCTCAAAGTAAAACGACTGGCGGATATAATAAGACAGAAAGACGTCTAGCTTGGACATCATTCTACGTGATGTTAACAGGTGTCATTATGGCTACTGTCATGATCTTAATGAATGAAGCAACTGTTTTATATACTTTTTATGCTCCATTACAAGCTCATGTCATTTTCTATATCGGTTTGGCGCTCGTTATTGTTGGTTCATGGATTGACGGATTTGTTATTTTTAAACGTCATGCACGTTTCCGTAAAGAAAACCCTGGTGAGAGAACACCATTATTAAGTTATATGGCTGTTATTACGATGTTAATGTGGCAAATTGCTTCCATCGGTGTTGCTGTAACAGTTGTTGGTCAAACAATCCCATGGGCGTTAGGTTGGGTTGATGGGATTAATGTTTTATTAAGTAGAACATTATTCTGGTATTTCGGTCACCCACTTGTCTATTTCTGGTTATTACCTGCTTACATGATGTGGTATGCGATTATGCCAAAAATTATTGGAGGAAAGATATTTTCAGATTCATTAGCACGGTTTACATTTATTCTTTTGCTATTATTTTCTATTCCAGTTGGATTCCATCACCAGTTAACTGAACCTGGTATTGATCCATTCTGGAAATATATCCAAGTAATCTTAACGATGGTTGTAGTTGTTCCATCCATGATGACTGCATTCTCACTGTTTGCGACATTTGAAGCACGAGGTCGGGAGTTAGGGGCGAAAGGATTATTCGGTTGGGTGAAGAAGTTACCTTGGAAAGATGCTCGTTTCTTTGCTCCATTCGTTGGTATGTTGTTCTTTATTCCAGGAGGTGCAGGGGGAATCATTAATGCTTCTAACCAAATGAACCAAGTGATTCATAATACCATTTGGGTCACAGGGCACTTCCATTTAACTGCAGCAACATCTGTCATGCTAACATTCTTTGGAATTGCTTATTGGTTAATCCCATCTCTGACTGGCAGACAATATACTCCAGCAATGAACCGATTAGCTATTTTGCAAACTGTTCTATGGGCGGTAGGAATGACAATTATGTCTACATCGATGCATTGGCAAGGGCTTTTAGGTGCCCCTCGTCGTTCAGCATATTCCGAATATCTTGGAAATGCTGATACTGCAGCATGGGGTTCATATCAAATTGCACAAGCAGTCGGAGGATCGATTCTTTTTATTGGGATGATTGTGATGCTAGTTATCTTTATTAATTTAGCATTCTTCGCACCAAAAGGTTCGACAGAATATCCAGTCGCTAAAGTAAATAAATTAGAAGCGCAACCACCAAAAGTATTTGAAAACTGGCCTTTATGGATTGGTCTTACACTTGCTCTAGTATTATTTGCTTACACGATTCCGTTAATTGATATCATTCAAAATGCACCACCGGGAGCCAAAGGATTTAAATTATGGTAAAAGTAAGTTGAGGGGCTCCCCCCTTCTTCTTTTGCGTGGGTGTTAAACATGATAATAATATAAAAATCATCCATCTGATTATGTGTGAATAATTACAATTTCTTTTGCACTTATTTTTATTACTGGAGGTATTTACATGAATATGAAAAGTATATATATTGGTTTTGCAAGTTTACTTGTAATCGGTATTGCAGCTGGAGTTTTTTATTTGAAAGTAATTCAGCCAGGATCTTTAAAACTACCTGATGACGTCGTAATGGAAACAGCATTTGAAAATGAATATGATTTTAATGACTTACCGAAGAAAGCTCGACTAGTTGAATTTATGTATACAGACTGTCCAGATGTCTGTCCAATTACAACATTAGAAATGTCGAAGTTAAAGCATTCGCTTGAAAATGAAGGTATTTTTGGTGAGGAAGTAGAATTTATTACGATAACGATCGACCCAAAAAACGATGACCAAGAAGTGTTACAAGATTATGCAAGTAGATTTGAAGTAACATCTGATGATGATGGTTGGCTCTTTTTAAATGGTACAGATGAAGATACAAAGAAAGTAGCTGATTCCTTAGACTTCCTATACCGTGATCCAGGTACAGGAGATATCATTCATTCAACATATGTATACTTCATGGATGAAGATAATAATTTATTAGAAAAGTTTACAATGGGTGAAGGATTTGATCGTGACAAAGCTTTCAATCGCATTATGCGTACAATTGATAAACAAATCTAATCAGAAAAAGGGTAATTTAGTAGTGGATCAATACTAAATTACCCTTTTTCATTCTTGTATTCTTTCGTAGCGCTACCTATACATTTCACATCATTATTAATATGTATATGAACCAACTTACGAACGCTTACCGAAGTACTGGTAATAATTTGTTTCGATAAAACCATTGAATAGTTTTCTTTTCTTCGTCGCTTGCTTACCATAAGCTTTTTCAAACTGATTAAATGAAGTTAAAATATAAACACTCCAGGTTGTATGGTCTGCTGTTACTTTTCCTAATGATCGATATAATTCTCTTACATAGTCTGCATCTTTAATTCTTTCTCCATAAGGTGGATTACCGATTAAATAACCACCTTCCTCTTGAATCGTCCAATCACTTACTTGCATTTGCTTCCATGATATTAACTCACCTAAGCCCGCTTCTAACGCATTTTCCTTAGCTATTTCAATCATATTATGATTAATATCGGTACCTATGATATTTAGAGGTTGATCATAATTAGCTAACTGTTCTGCTTCGTCTAATGCTTCTTCCCAAAACTTATTAGGAATAAAACCCCAATCACTTGAAGCGAATTCACGATTAAATCCTGGTGCAATATTTTGTCCGATCATTGCTGCTTCGATTAAAATAGTTCCAGATCCACAAAAAGGATCAATTAATGCTCGATCTGGATGCCAGTTTGTTAAAAAAACTAATGCTGCTGCTAATGTTTCTTTTAATGGTGCCTCTCCTTGTCCTACCCGGTAACCGCGCTTATGAAGTCCAACTCCAGACGTATCGATTGTTAATGTTGCTATATCACGTAACAGTGCAACTTCTACTTTATACGTGCTACTAGTTTCCGGCATATCATGGGCAACACCATGTTTTAACTTCAATCGATCTACAATTGCCTTTTTAACGATTGATTGGCAATCAGATACACTGTATAACTTTGATTTATGTGACTTACCAATTACAGGAAAAGCCCCTTCTTCTGGAATGAAATTCTCCCACGGCAGCGCTTTTGTTGCCTCAAACAACTCATCAAATGTTTCTACTTTTATTTCACCAACAACGATCTTTACACGGTCAGCGACTCTTAGCCATAAATTACATCTAGGTATAGCAGAAATAGGCGCTTCAAAAGTAATTTTTCCATTATCAACAACAGGATCATACCCTAAATTACGTACTTCATTTGCTACGATCGATTCCAAACCCATCGCACTTGTTGCAATTAATGTTACTGTTTTAGCCATGATAGATCCCTCACTATTTACAAATATAGATTCAAAATAAAAAACCTACTAACAGTGTAAGCTGAAAGATAGGTTTTTACAAATGAAATTAGACCAATGAATACTCGATAAGCCATGTTCTGTTCCATAGTACTATAAACGGTGGTCAGCCTTGTACGCAGGTTGCAATCATTTATCTACAAGCAATGCTTGTCCCTCAGTTCGTTGAATTCCTACTAAGAGGATGCCCCTACCATTGTTTGGGTTGCTCACTCATGGGGTTTACCCGTTCCACTTCAGATTGTTTCCAACCCTGTTTCGTCACTGTGGCACTTTCAAGGTTTTATTCCATATCAAAAGACTTAGGAATAAATTCCTGCCGTTAACCTTGTATAAGGTTACCTTGACTTATAGTTTCATCAAGCATGAACACTACAAACGTCTCAGTCTGTGTGAGCATGGACTTTCCTCTACACAGTTGTGCAGCGATTACATGTGTATTCATTTATATTATACCATAAGTTATCGAAAAGGTAAGCTTTATTCCTCTTCTTTTTCAGATTCAGATTCAGTTAACTTTTGCCCGAAAACTGCTTTTTCTAAATTAGACAGTCTTTTTAAGACATCATAATTCACTTGAGTTGGTGCAGTTGTCGTTTGCTTTCTTTTCTTAGGTTGTTCAGCGCTTTTACGAAAACGTTCGTTTTCTTGTGTTAATCGCTCAATTTCTGAAGTAAATGCTTCGTAATCCTTAATAATTATATCAAGGAACTCATCTACATCTTCTTCATTAAATCCACGCATAGACTTTTTAAATTCTTTTTCTAATATATCAGTTTCAGTTAATTGTACCCGGTTTATTGTCATTTTGATCACCTCAAAGTTATATTCCTTTACTTATTGAATCAATTTCAACATTACAAAAAACAGCTACGATGCTACAAATCCGTATAATGAAATTGATTATATTCATTAAATAAAACTAATAGTATTATTCTATTAAAATATATTCATTTTATGTTATGCAAAAGTAAAATGTCTTAGCTTAAATCGGAAGCATATATAAAAGATATCTGTCCTCTGCCCTTCGCTCACCATAAATTTAGAATATATTTAATTTGTATGAGGATGTGATTATCCTCTGACAGTTAAATGATGATGTGTTTTGTCTGTATCATACTATATTTTGGCCCTTTTCCAAGTCTCTTTATCCTACTTTAACCGTACTTCTCACACTCATGAATAGTAAGAGAGTGTATCATATTCTATCCATCAATCCGAACACTTAATATTATTATACCATTAATTCAGGTCCTGTGAAAATATTGTCGTAATCATTGTAAAATCTTACAATGAATTTTCCAAACAGCATATAGGCTCGATACATATCAGAAAATTAAATGTTCCGAACATGTTAGCGAGCCTTTTCTATTTATAATTAATCGAGTTAATTTGATGATCATAATTTGAAATGAAATGGTAAAATGCCTTCAATGGTTGTTGTATGTAGTTTACCGTGAATATTTGTTAAATAGATAGTTGTCTTCTCTGTAAAGAATTCTGCCATCACTTGACGACAAGCACCACAAGGGCTAACGGGACCATCTGTATTTGCAATAATAGCAATTTCGATAAATTCTGTTTCCCCTTCTGATACAGCTTTAAATATAGCGGTTCTCTCGGCACAACAGGTTAGCGAAAAGGAAGCATTTTCAATATTACATCCTGTATAAATATTACCTGACTTCATCTTTACAGCTGCACCTACTCGAAAACTTGAGTAAGGCACATAGGCATTGTTCAATGCCTGGTTAGCCTGATTTATTAAGGTTATACTCATGACTCATCCACCTCTAGACTTTGCGTAAATATATAATGACATGCTTGCAGAATTTCCATATACTTTCGCTTTCGAACATCTTTATAGTAGCTGTGCATTATTAACGCTTGCATATTTTCCTTTGTCGCATCAATCTGTTGCGGAAATACCAGAATACGCCCTTCTTTTGATAAGATATGGGCTGATTTTTCCCAAGCGTCCAGTAATGCAAAGTATTCCTCAGTCGCTACTCTGACATGCTCAAAGAACTCTCTGTTTCTTTCTACCTTCTCTTCATCTCGGTATGTTTCTTCTAATTCAGGTAATGCTTGAATTAATCGTTCCGTGATATTTTGAAACTCTAGCATAAACTACACGTCTCCAATTATAAGTTGATTTTCAAAAGTAACTATATTTACTTGGATTGATTCTAATACT
>JAPFCO010000289.1 GCA_026169505.1 Pseudogracilibacillus sp. | reverse complement strand
TTTCGCGATCTTCTTTTGTGAATGGTTTTGGTCCCTTCGTTCGATAACCTCCGCGTCTTGCTAGGGCACTTGCATGTCTGGAAGATAAGAGCTGGTCGATATTTTTATTTGTATAACGAAATCCTTTATGATGGAGTACATAACAGCCTTTACCTAATACAACGGATGCTAGTCCGTAATCTTGTGTAATAACAATATCACCTTTATCAACCATGGACATTATTTTATAATCAGCCATTTCTGCGCCTTTATCGACATATTGGACGGATACATGGGCAGGTAAAGGATCATGTGAAAAATGTGAAAAACTTTTTACCATAACAACAGGAAATCCGTAATCTTCCGCAATTTGAAAAACTTCATTTTGGACAGGGGAAGCATCTGCATCAATATATATTTTCATTGTTCAACTCCTTCTACCCGCTATTGGTAGCTAATATTTGCAGTGTGCGTTAGTATCCGAACAAACTTTGCACATCATCATACACTCGGTACTTTCTGTTTCTGGCGCCCGACGATATTGACAATGGCAACACTTGAAATAGCAATGAATCCTCCGACCATCGATAAGGTGCTTGGTAATTCGCTAAGCCAGATCCATGCAATGAAAATCGCTATTGGCGGTTCTAAATAAAGCATGCTAGAAACCGTACTGACATTCCCGATTGAAAGTGCCATTGTCCATGTTGCATAACTGACAGCTGCTGGGAAGATTCCGACATAAATCGCAGCAATATTCGCTTCTAATGTAGCTACTTGCAATGTATCCCATAGACCAGGTGCGAAAAATAACATCGGTATCGTTCCAGCCCAAGTGAAATATGCGGCAAGATGAATCGGATGATATTTCCCTAATAATGACTTTTGAAAGACGAAAAAGAAGGAAGTAGAAACAGTTGCAAAGAATACGAGAAAAAGTCCTGTTGAAAAAGTAAATGTAGCACCTGAAGAACCAAGAGTAATTAAAATGATACCAATAAAACCAATGGCTAAGCCTATCCAACTCATTTTACTCATTTTTTCTTTTAAAATGAAGACAGCGATTAATGTAGTAAAAATAGGTGCAGAACCGACAATCATACTTGTTGTTCCTGCATTTATCGTAAGTTGTCCGTATGTTACTCCAAAGTGATAGAAGAAAATTCCAATAACACCTAAGATGAAAATTTGGAGTAAGTCCTCTTTTCTCGGTAATTTAAAATTAGAAGTAGGTAAAAGTGCATAAGTTAAAAAGAATAAAGATGCAATTAAATAACGATAGACCATTAAGTGTCCGGCAGAAAATCCTCCTAGCAAACCAGCGCGAATTGCGGCAAAACCGGAGCCCCAAAAGATAACCGTAATGAATGCTAAAATAAATGCTCGCTTATTCACATCACACCACCATCTTTCCTGCAAAATCAATCATCTTACTAAACGTACCACAGCTTCATTCTAATTGACAAATGAAAGTTGTTAGCAAGTACTGTGATCGTGCGCTCATTACCTGCTTTATGATAATGGGATAAGGCAGAATGTGAATTAGCATTCTAAAATGAATGACGATTACACGTAATTATGATCTCGTGTTATAATCAATTAAAATAATAGGATAGGGTCATTGCAATAAACTCGTATGATTACAAATTCAGAAAATATAGATAAGAAGGTGAGAAAATGAAAAATGTTAAAGGTGGCTTAACTGTTTTAAAGGAAGTGATGGATCGTTTACCTACATCAGAGAAAAAGGTTGCCAAATATATAGTGACATCTCCAGCAGAATCGGTTTTACTTACCGCAAAAACATTAGGTGAAAAAAGTAAAACAAGTAGTGCGGCAGTGATGCGCTTATGTAAATCATTAGATTTTTCTGGATTCCAAGAATTAAAAGTAAGAGTCGCAGCTGATATACAATCGAATATGGATGCAACAGAGTATGTTGATATAGAGCCAAATGAAGAATACTCGGATATTATTCATAAAATGACGATGAACACGATTCAAACATTAAAGGAAACGGCTGAAATCATCAAAACGTCGGAAGTGAAAAAAGCAGTCGAAGTGTTGAGGCAAGCTACATCAATTATATTTATTGGGTTTGGTGCTTCACAGATTGCGGCGCAAGACGCTGCACAAAAGTTTACTAGAATTGATAAAAATGTTCATTGTTATCAAGATGTACATATGGCAGCTACAGCGATTGCGACGAAAGGACAAAATGATGTAGTAGTTGGGATTTCTTTTTCGGGAGAAACGAATGAAGCAGTTAAACTAATGCAATTAGCTCAAAACAATCAAGTCCGTACGATTAGTTTAACAAAATATGGGTCATCTTCACTTGCAAATATTGCCAATGTCAATTTATACACTTCGACATCGAAAGAGGCGATGCTTCGTAGTGGAGCCACTTCATCACGAATTGCTCAATTACATATGGTCGATATTTTATTTACTTGTTTCGCATCGGAAGAGTACGAAGATACATTGCAACATTTAGATGAAACGAGAGAAGCGATTCGCTTTTTACAAGATAATTAAAGGCAAACTTATGCCATTGATGAAATAATATTTCAGTATTTATAAAATATATTGACAAAATAGTTTAGAAAGCCTACAATAATAAAAAGATTATCTATTTAAAATAGGTTAATGTAAGCGGTTGCATCGTGTTGAGGGGGGATGAAATGGAGCTAACCGAGTTAACGACTGAAATTAGAAATGAAAAGAGTAAAAACATCGATCAAATGAATACGATCGCGATGTTACGTACGATCAATAATGAAGATAAAACAGTAGCTTATGCCGTTGAAAAAGTCTTGGAAGATATCGCAGTAGCAGTAGATCAAATTTATATTGCTTTATCGAATGGTGGAAGACTTTTTTATATAGGTGCAGGGACAAGTGGTCGACTTGGTGTAATGGATTCTTCCGAGTGTGTCCCGACATTTATGGTTTCTGAAGAGATGATTCAAACCGTCATGGCTGGTGGCGAAAATGCAATTATCCATGCAGCAGAAGGCGCGGAAGATGATGAAGCGCAAGGTGGATTAGATTTACGCCAATATCACCTTACCAAAAAAGATGTAGTAATCGGGATTACTGCTAGTGGTAGAACTCCGTATCCAATCGGTGCTTTAAAAGAGGCTCAACATATTGGTGCTTATACCATCTCCTTATCTTGTAATAATCATTCAAAGATTAGTAAATATGCCGATTGCCCAATTGAAGTCATAGTAGGTCCAGAGGTTTTAACAGGTTCTACAAGAATGAAAGCAGCAACGGCGCATAAAATGATATTAAACATGATGAGCACAAGTGTCATGATTAAATTAGGAAAAGTATATGAAAACTTAATGATTGATGTCCATGCAAGTAATGTGAAATTGAAAGAACGCGCAAAAAATATTGTCATGGAAATAACAGATGTGGCTTATTTAGAAGCAGAGACAGTGCTAGAGCAAACGAACTATCAGGTAAAGGTAGCTATCGTTATGATTCTAGCTAAAGCTCCATATGAAAAATCTCTACAGGCATTAACAGAGCAAAAAGGATATGTAAGGGAGGCGATTCATTCCTTGTCAGGTAAGAAAGTATAATTTTTTCTTACTAAAGAAGTGTAGCTAAGGCATTTGTCGTAAGGCTCGCACTCTAGAGTATAAGGGATTATAAGAATACAAAATATACTTTTCAAGAATTTCTTTAACAAATGTCTCGTTTTTTAATAACGACTATGCTGTGCATGTTAATTAATTTTAAAAAGGGGGAAATAACAGTGAGTTGGAAAAGACGTTTTGGTTTCCTGTTAATTGTCGCACTTTTTTCAGTTTTCATGG